>CAZCBU010000264.1:0-8930 GCA_964496995.1 uncultured Sulfurovum sp. | reverse complement strand
TGGATATGGGTAATATCTTCACCCATGTTAAGCAAGGCCTTAATACGCCCTTCATTCATAGCATCCATAAGTTGAGGAGTCATGAGTCCAGATGGTGTATCTTGGTAGTCGGGTAAGAAGTACGGCAGACAACCCATGTCACAAGCACCTTGCACATTGTTTTGTCCACGTAGAGGCATAAGCCCTGCACCTGTTTTACCTATATTTCCTGTCATCAATGCTAAGTTGGTCATTGCCATTACTGCGTATGAACCATCTAAATGTTCTGTAATTCCAAGCCCCCAAAAGAGCATAGATTTTTTCACTGCATACTCTCTAGCAATATTTGGAATCATCTTTGCAAGGTACTCATAACCCTCTATCTTAGCTAAGAATGCTGGATTGGCATACGGGTCATTGAGTATTCCCTCTTTATAGGTATCAAAATCTTTCGTACGGTTGTTGATAAAACTCTCATCATACAGCTCTTCATCCATAATGACATATGCCATCATATTCAATACAAGCAGATTGGATTCAAAAGGGATGACACAGTTATGTTTGGCAAATTTCACCAGCTTTGTTTCACGTACGTCGATCACAGCCAGATTGTTATGCTGTTTTGCCACATTGACGATACGGTTGGCAATGATCGGGTGGGCTTCCATTGTATTGGAACCGATGACCACCATGAATTCTGTTTCATAAATATCATTGTACGGGTTGGTCGCAGCACCCTCACCCATGGTTGCTCTCATTCCCTTAAGTGATGGAGAATGACATACTCTTGCACAGTTGTCTACATGTGGGGAATCCATGGTCTCGCGGCAGAATTTTTGGAAGGAATAGGCAGATTCACATGAGGTTCTTGCTCCACCGATGGCACAAAAACTGTCTCCTCCATACTTCTTTTTGATCTCATCGAGTTTCATGGCAGCAATGCTTGTTGCCGTGTCAAGATCACAGGTCATAAAGTCATTGTCAAAACAGCTGAGTTTCTCGGAGAATTCCTCAAGAATATGTGGATTTTTATCTAAAAATGTTTTACGTATGCGCGGTTCACGAATACGGTCTTTTGACTCTACAAAATCATAACCGTATTTCCCTTTAATACAGAGATTCCCTTCAGAGACCACACCGTCTTTCTGTGCATAGATCTTTACGATCTTGTTGTTCTCTACCACTCCTGTAATGTCACATCCTACTCCACAATAGGTACATACACTTTCAATCTCTTTTGCTTCTGTATCCATCTGTTTTGTCATTTTATGCCCTTGTGCTACTAAATAAGAGTAAATCTATCCTATTTGCCCTTAAAATAAAGTTTTTTTAAGTCTTTCCGAATAATATGACTAAATTATACCCAAAAGGATTTAGAATGTTTACAATAAACATAGATAAAGAATGCAGATGTTTCAAAAGAAGCATGTATGAAAATAATCAAGGCTTTTCCCACTGATTTTTTACAAAAAGCGCAAGCTTTTTTCCCATTAATCACGCAGAGCATGCCATGTCATGGCGAACGCCCTTGAAAGCACAGCGATTCAAGAGCACGGATTATCGTATATATTTATAGGAATAATTTATTTGAAGTTACCAAACACAAGCGGTGCTTTCAGATCCAAAGTCTTCACTTCAGCCATCACCGCCTGAAGATCATCGATCTTTTTCCCTGAAACACGCACCTCATCACCCTGAATAGAAGGCGTCACTTTAAGCTTCATTGCCTTGATCGCTTTAACGATCTGTTTCGCCTCATCTTTATCTATCGTATCAACAATACGGTAGATCACTTTGGTATTGCCACCGGAGATCCCCTCAGTTTTTACCTCTTCCAGTGACTTACCGGCAATATTTCTCTTGATAAGCTTAGAGATGAGTATCTCTTTGAGTGCATCGATCTTCTGCTCACTGGAACTGCTAAGACTTAGTGTCTTTGCCTGTTCGTTCAAATCGATCTCCGCTTTGATACCTTTAAAGTCAAAACGTGTCGCAACTTCTTTTTCAGCCATCACGATGGCATTTTTCATCTCCATCATATCCAGCTTGGCCGTAATATCAAAATAGTGGTCTTTTGCCATCGTAACTCCTTACTTTTCTATTCTCATCATAGCGATCTTTCCTTGAACCACATCCAGTTTCCCCAGTGCAGTGATCGCATTTTGCATTTTACGCTCTTTACAGAGATGTGTCGTAAAAAGCAGTTTGGCAATACGGTCATCCTCTGTCGGTTTCTGCAGCATAGACTCAATAGAGATACCGAATTCACCGAGAGAAGAGGTTATTGCCGCAAGTACACCGCTTTCATCTGTCACTTCCAGGCGGAGATAATATTGCGTCTCTATTTCATCTTTTGAAAGCAGTTTCAAGCCACTTTCCAAACCTTTTTTATAGCCGAGCATCGGTCCCTGGTTTCCACGGACAATATCAACAATATCGGCGATCACAGCCGAAGCCGTCGCATCCCCGCCGGCACCCGGTCCGTAATACATTGTCTCACCGACACGATCACCCACGACCGTCACGGCATTCATGACACCATCTACTTTGGCGATCATAGACGATTCCGGTATCATCGTTGCATGTACACGCAACTCTATACCTTCATCTACCTTTTTGGCGATCCCGAGAAGTTTGATCTCATACCCGAACTCTTTGGCAAAGGCCACATCGGTCTGCGTAATGTTTTCAATACCCTCTATAAGAATATCTTCCGGTTTTGCATCGATCCCGTACGCGATACTTGCCAGGATCAATAATTTATGTGAAGCATCAAAACCACCTACATCAAAGGTGGGATCTGCTTCTGCATACCCTAACTCCTGCGCCTCTTTGAGTATCTCATCATATTGTGCACCTTCGTTGATCATCTTGGTCAGCATATAGTTACAGGTACCGTTCATGATCCCCTGAATGGAGTCAATATGGTTTGCCGAAAGTCCGTTTCGAAGTGCCCCTATGATCGGGATACCGCCAGCAGTACTCGCTTCATACATGAGCGGGATATTCCCGGCGATCTCCTGAAGTTCATAACGGTGGTATGCCAAAAGTGCTTTGTTCGCTGTAACAACGGCTTTACCGTTCTCCAAAGCTTTTTTCACCAAAGCATAGGGCTCATCAACACCACCCATGAGTTCCACGACAATGTCGATCTCCGGGTCAGAGATGACATCCATGGGATCATCAGAGAGTTTAATGGAGACAGGACGGTCTTTAGAGAGATTTTTCACTACCCCTGACTTCACTACAATTTTCTTACCTGCTCTGGCTTCAATAATATCTGCATTGTCCTCAAGTATGTTTGCAACACTGGCACCGACAGTACCTACACCCAGTATACCGATCTTAACCATTCTTTTTTTCCTCTTCCAGCTTCTTAATGAATTTTTTAATATTCTTCGCTGCCTGACGGATACGTTTTTCATTTTCTATGAGCGCAATACGTACATACTGGTCACCATGTATTCCAAAACCGAGTCCCGGACTTACTGCGACATCTGCTTCCAAAAGAAGTTGTTTGGCAAACTCCAAAGATCCCATATCTCCTGCGATCTCAGGTATTTTTGCCCAAATGAACATAGAGGCATTCGGCTTTGACAGAGGCCAGCCTGCATTTGTAAAAGCGTCTATCATGACATCACGTCTCTTTTCATATCTTGGGATGATCTGCTCATCGGGGATATATCCATGCTCGTCCAGTGCCACGGTCGCTGCAACCTGCACAGGAGTGAACATGCCGTAATCCAACCAGGATTTAATGCTCTGAAGTGCACCGATCAATTTTTTATTTCCAACGATGAACCCTACTCTCCATCCTGCCATGTTGTATGACTTGGAGAGGGTATAGGCTTCCACAGCTACATCTTTGGCACCATCCACTTCCATAATAGAAGGGGTTTTATAACCGTCAAAGGTAATATCTGCATATGCAATATCTGAAATAATATAAAAACGTTTCTCCTTTGCCAATGCAACCAGTTTTTTATAGAATTCCGGTGTGACAGTTGCCGTCGTAGGATTGTGCGGAAAATTCACAACCAGGAATTTTGCCTGAGGTACATTATTGTCAAGTGACTCTCTCAGATCTGAGAAGAAACTCTCTTCATCGACTTCAAATGTCTCTTCATTGTAAATAAGGCGCATTTTTTCAACAGATCCCCCTGCCAAGACAAATGCCTGGGAATGGATAGGATAGGTCGGATCCGGAACAATAGCCACATCTCCTGGATTGGTGATCGCCTGTACCAGATGCACATATCCCTCTTTACTCCCCATGGTCGCTACGACTTCTGTATCAGGGTCAAGTTCAACATTATATTTACGCTTATACCAGTTACTCATAGCAAGACGCAGTTTGTATATCCCTTTACTTGCAGAGTATCCGTGTGTTTTTGGTTTTTTTGCCGTTTCACACAACTTGTCAATAATAGGTTTCGGAGTGGAAGCATCCGGGTTTCCCATAGAAAAATCTATGATATCCTTACCCTCTCTTCTCAAATTCATTTTAAGCTCATTGATCTCTGCAAAAAGATATTTTGGCAATCTATTTATTTTTTCAAATTGAATTTCATCAAACATTTCTTCTCTCTTCTGTCTTAATATGATCTGTTTTCTTCTGTTGTATCATTGGCTTCATCTCGTGTATCCATACCATTTGCATGTTCAATACTTAACTCACTGGCCGTTTTGGATTCTTCTATATCATTTTTCTTTTCAGGTATGATCATTTCACTTAACTTATCTTCTGAAAAAGGTAGCATGGCATTCAGTTTTTCCTTGTCTAAATTGTCAAAGGCATACCAGATCGCATAAACGATCAAGAGCAATACAAGCATCATGAACCATTTGGATCTTCCCTTCTTCTCTTCAGACATTGGCATACCAAGGGTCACTTTTTCATCTTTGTTATGCGCATTATAATACTCTAGTGCCTGTTCCCTGAGTGCTGACAGATCAGCATTATATTCTCTTTCAAGTATAGAGATAAATCCCATGGCCTTTACCCTTGTGATCTTTTCAAAATCAGCTGCTACAAGTGCATCAATATTACTTTCTGCAATATTGGTTTTCGTACTGATCGCGTTTACTGTATTTTCTTCAAGTATCTCATTTAACTGCATAACCCATCCTGTGTATTAAAATTGCTGCTGCCGCAGAGACATTCAGTGAATCGAACTGATGTTTCATCTCTATGGAAATCACAGTATCTATCTTTGTTTTTGCTTTTTTGGAAAGCCCTTTTCCTTCACTGCCCATGATCAGAACACGTTTTGTCGAAAAAGTCATCTCCTGCACTGCAGTACCATTCATATCTGCACCGTAAAAAGAAAATCCTACCTGCTTCAGCTCACTCAGCACATCCAGTATATTATGCCTGATCATAAAAGGTATATCCAGCAGTGCTCCGGAGCTTGTACGGGTGATCGCAGCCAGATTCAACTGCTTGACACCTGTTGCAATGACCGCATCTGCTCCCAAAGCATAGGCAGATCTTACGATCGCACCGATATTCCCTACATCTGTCAAGCCGTCAAGTACCACAATAAAATCATTTTTCTTTATTTCGGAAAGCGTACTCTCCTCCAGGTCGGTGACCTCAAGCAGTATCCCCTGATGATTACCGCCCTTACTCATGGACTGAGCCCACTTCTCTTCCAGAAATTTTATCTTGTCATGGAAGGCATGAAAGAGTTATTGGGGTAAAATGCCTTTTTTGGCAACGTAAACAGTGACAATTGTATCCGGGTGCTGCTCTAAAGCATAGAGACAAACCTGTTTTCCATAAATAATCATAAGAGTGATTTTATCCAATTTTTACTTGAAACCTGCGTTTGCATCCATGAATTCACAGTTGTCACTTCCCAATTAATTCCTGATACCACTCTTTCACACTCCTGTCACTCAACTGTGCAAGGAGTTTGGCTTTTGGTTTCGGAGGGAGGTCAAGGTGCAATACTTCTGTAAAACTCAAAGATCTTTCAAGACTTTTTTGGGCAGAGATCACCACAACCCATTCTCCGCGAATATTGATCTCTTTAAATGTCTCATACAGCTCTTTGGCCGTACCGCGGTAATATCTCTGATACTTTTTGGAGATCTCTTTTGCCAGGAAAAGCGCTCTGTTCTCATCCATCTCCGCCACTTCACTTAAAAGTTTATCCAGCCTGTGCGGTGCTTCATACAATACCGTATTATATCCGTTACCCATGGCTTCCGCCAATGCTGTTGTACGCTCTTTTCCCTTATGCGGCAAGAAAGCATAAAAAAGGAATTTTCCTT
Source organism: uncultured Sulfurovum sp. (assembly GCA_964496995.1). Lineage (GTDB taxonomy): Bacteria > Campylobacterota > Campylobacteria > Campylobacterales > Sulfurovaceae > Sulfurovum. The sequence goes on along the minus strand of CAZCBU010000264.1, from coordinate 2,672 downwards.
CCTCAAACCCCGATGCGGCATAGGCCGTTGTCACAGCAGAAGCACCAGGAAGTACATCATAAGCGAGTGCCTGCTCCTGGCAATACGCGACCAGGAGCTGACCCGGGTCAGAGATCACCGGCATTCCTGCATCACTGACATACACCACTTCTTCCTCACTCAGTTTTGACGCATACTCTTCCAGGCGTGCTGCACCGTTATGTTCATTGAAGGAGATAAGCTCCGCCTCTGGATACGTCATACCGAAGCGCTCTTCAAGCAGATGTAAAAGCCGCCTGGTCTGACGTGTATCTTCACAGAAGAAAAGTGTTGCTTTTTCAAAAAGCTTCATAGCGCGAATGGTAATATCTTGAGGGTTTCCAATAGGTGTGGGGACAAACGTGATCATATCATGACCTTAAGGGGTGAAAGAAAATAGGCATCCAGAAATTCTGGATGCCTGAAACTCCATAAAAATGGAGAAAAAATTAACCGAGGTTGTATTTTTTCTTAAATTTATCTACTCTACCGGCAGCATCAAGAATTTTTTCTGAACCTGTAAAGAATGGGTGACATTCATTGCAGATATCAATACTCATCTCCGGTTTGTTAGATCTTACTTCAAACTTGTTTCCACAAGCACAACTTACTTTACACTCCATATAGTCTGGGTGAATACCTTTTCTCATTGTAATTCCTTAAAAGTTTGTTTTTATGACAGGTAACTAGCCTGTTCTAGTCAATGACTCTTCCATGCTTGCAGGCAAACAGGGTTATTGCAACACTCTTGGTGAGACAATTAAGACCGATATTTTATCGAAAAATATTTAAAATATTATAAAGCAGCTAAAGAAACTAAAAAGTTTTTGGGGTAAGACTTTACAGAAGGAGAAGAGAAAAGTTGAACATCCGTAAATAAGGTATACTGAAAACATCAGTATACCTATAGGATAAATTATTTTAAAGTACTCACATACGTTGCAATAGCATCAATTGCTTTCTGAGAAAGGAAAACAGTCGAGTTTACCATTTCCTCACTATATCCGTGTCCGATACGCTCATCATCCTGATAGAACTTTAATACTTTTGCCAACTTGGTTGCATCCATACCAGCGATCGGCTTCATATTCTTAATTGGTGTCTGATCAGCTTTTGGACCATGACAGATCGAACACTTTTTCATATAGAGTGCTGCACCGTCTTGCGCAGATGCTGCACCTTCCGATGCCATTAAACCAACTGTTGCCAATAATACTGTAAAAATAACTCTTTTCATTCTATAACCTCCGTTTATTATATTGATATTTTATTGTAAGACATAAAATCTTAATTGTTTCTGAAACTACATTAGAGTGTCAAAGTCTGCTGTTGTTCGTATTTTTATATCAATATCAGATCACACAGGAAGATGTGTCACAGAAGCACTTTGGCTGTCACTACACAGGCAAAATATCCATCCTGTAAAAGAAGTAAAATAGGAAAAACTTGGTATGCTTTTCAGACAAAAGATTATAGTAGAGGTGTAGAGCTATAAAACAGAGTAAAATGAGTATTCGAAAACGATTAATTTTAATTTTGCTGCTATCTGCATTTGTGTATGCCAATGAAGGTCCGGTTGGTGCCAAAGCAGTTATTTCAAATAGAAACATTCTTTCCGGAAATGTCGTAAAACTTCATATCAGAGCAACAGGTAAAATGGCTGCATTCCCAACTGTCAATACAATCGATGGTGTCAAAGTATTGAGTCAGGATGAGAGAATTACCAATATGCATGTCTATAACAATGGCGTGCTTCAAAAAGAATGTACTATTTTTACATTGACCTTTTCTCCTCAAAAAGATATGACCATACCTTCTTTTGAAGTACTCATAGACGGAAGGATCTATAAAACAAAGCCCATAAAACTTAAAATGAAAGATTCCACTGCTTCAAACATGAAAAAAAGCAACATATTCTCGCTGAAATTAAGATCCAACAAAAAAGCTGTTGCGGTCGGTGAAGCATTTTTAGCCACGGTAACGCTTTCCTTGCAGCATAAGTTCATCATTTCCAAGAAACTTCAATACCATAGACCAAAGTTTGAAGGGTTTTTTGTTGAGCAGCTGGGCAAAGGGAAAAGTTACGATAAAGGTGATTATCAAGTCACAGAATTACAATATATCCTAACACCCCATTCTGAAGGAAATTTTACACTGGGACCGGCTTATGCAAAAATCGGCTTACAAAACAGAACCAAAAAAGGATCGACCAATATAGACAGGAGCAGAAAGATATTCGAAAAAGCTTCCAATACTTTGGCGTTAGAGGTATTACCTCAAACTGTCAAGAGTGATCTTGTAGGAAAATTTACTTTAGAGAGCAAAATAGATACCCGGAAAGTTGAAGCAGGCAAACCTGTAAAACTCAGCATCAAACTGGAAGGAGAGGGAGACCTGACCCGTTTTGATTTTCCTGATTATACCTTGGATGATGTAACGATCTATAGCGATCAGGCAAAGATCGATATTAAAGTGGTGGATGGCAAGATCCATAGTCACTACAGTAAGGAGTTTGTTTTCATTTCGGAAGAAAGTTTTACTGTTCCTGAGCAACTTTTCAGTATGTATGACCCTAAAAGCGGCACATTGGAAGAGTTAAGCATAGATGCTATTGATATCGAGATCAACCAGTCCGATACAGCAAACATCTCTTC
>CAZCBU010000263.1:0-6118 GCA_964496995.1 uncultured Sulfurovum sp. | reverse complement strand
CCAAGAGGTGCACCCTCTAACCATATACCACTGGTATAGGAGGCGCGGAAAAACTCTTCTGCCATATTTCTTACATCCACTCTGTTGAGTCTTGGGTGGGCACCTTCCATGGCACGGCTTGAGGGTAAACCTACAATACCTGCACCCCCTTTGAGACGGTTTGAAAAGAGATACTGCAGATTTCCTGCAAATGCACTGCTGGAATCATTTCCCCAGTTGTTATTGTTTTGCCATACATAGACCAGATAGTGCAGTTTTTCATCAAATACCCAGCCTTTGAATTGAAGTGTTATTTTTGAGAGTTGTATATCATTTCTGGTTACCACATCTCGTTCGTTACCGGAAGCATCATAAGAGACAGGGTCAAGCCCCGTAGAGTTCAAGTAGCGTGCATAGGTCCAGAGACTGATGTTAAGTGCACCTAATTCTGTGTTTGCAACTCTAAATCCGGCACGCCCCGGGCTTAACTCACCATAAAGAACATCTGCGGGCTTGTCCCCCAACTTGATATCTTTGCTCGTTTGTGACAGTGGCACACCTACAGGTTCAGCATGTGTATTGTTTAAGTCAAATATAGAGGCCTCTGCAAATGTCCCCATCGCAAACATCAGTGACAATAAATATATATACCTCATGTATACTTTTTCTGGTTTTTTCATTCTTCCGTCCCTTGTTTTTTCTTATTTTGCCATAAATATGTTTATAAGGTAGATACAGATCAGTGTATTTCCCTCTGATATACATTTAGTTTTTTGATTAAAACTTTGCCTAAAGAAAGATAGTTAAATAGACAATGATTGTATATCTGAAAAGTGAAATCTTATGCTTTTATTGTGCTAAAGTCTCTTTTTGTACTTCTTTCACAATGCGGGAAAGCACAATAGCGTTAATGCCGTGTATGATCAATTCAATAGAGATGAACATACCGATGACCCAGAGTCCGGACTCCGGCCATCCAATGTAGACCAGCACACCCAACAGAAGATTGAGCAGACCGCCAAAGGCTACCCAGGCCCAGCCGCGGGTTTGATCTTTTATCTGAAAAGCCATGATGATACGCAGTATACCGATCATCGCCAGGAAAACAGCGAGGAAGAGGGTAAACCAAACCGCGGCTGCCAGAGGATTGACGATGGTTACTACTCCTGCACCGATATAGAGGATGGAAAGACCAAGATTCAGTAGTTTCCCCTGCCAATCCGGTGAAGAAAAAGACTCTACTATAAAAACAATACCTACGATCAGTATGAAAATACCCAAGATGAGAATCGTGGTGATGGTCATCATTGTACTCATATAAAGTCCAATAAAACCAAAAATGAGGGAGAGAATGCCGTAACCCATCAATCTTTTTCTGTTTTTGGTTACCATGCCTAAAGCCAATGTGTCTATATCTATATTTTTATCGTACATTTTATTCCTTCAATCATTAAATGATAGATAATTATAATAGAATAAAAACAGTTTGTCTATCCAAAAAGCGCAAGTGTTTCTTTCAGGAAACAAAGTGTAACTTTATCGGTTCATCCAGTAGATAAGACTTGGAAGATTTTCTATACCAAAATAGATATAGTCTTTTTTGTCAAGATCCCCATGTCTATGTACATAGGTAAATCTGAAAATATCCATAAAATCAAGATAGGTATTGACTCCGTAGGCAGAATCTTTTTTGTAAAAATCTCCCTCCATGTCTCCAAAGACAGAACCGCCCACACCCACTTTGAAGAAGTCATCTACTTCATAAAATGCATCCAGATCAACACGTACAAAATCGGAAGTACGGTCTCCCACCACATAGGCAGCTTTGGCTTCAAAGCCGCTCAGATACTCCATGTTTGCATAGTAGAGTGCAGTGTACCCGAAGCTTACCCCACCGTTTTTCATGTCGGTGGCGATCTCTCCGGGGAGGAGGCGCAGGGCTGTTCTGAAAGCAAGTTTTCCTTCATCATGCGGTACATGCAGTGGCAGGATGTCCCAGCCGTCTTTTTCTGCAACAAAAGTACTTCCAAGCCAGGCTGCAAGAGTGGTCACTTTTGAAAAAGAGAGGTGCTCTTTGTAGATCTTGGCTCTGTCATTTTCCAGCGTGGTTACACGGTTGATGATAGCACGGAAGGGTCTTCTGTACCAGTTGTTCACATCTTTTTTAACATAGACAAGGAAAGGACTTTTGTCATTGCTTATGTCAAGATAGCGGATATCCAGTTTGGTCAGGAACTGCTTGAACTCATCGAGGTCATAGCGTTTTGCATCACGTTTTTTTACGTCAAAAGCATTGTAGATGGCAGAGAAACGGTCTGTGGTTTTGGGTGTGATATGTTTGAACTCTATATCTCTCAGCATGGTGTAGGCAGCAAGGGCTTCGGGTTTTTTATCAAGCCCCAGTCTGGTTTTGAGCGTATCCATCAGTTTGGTTTGGGAAAAGTGTCTGTATTGAGGTTTTTTTCTCAGAGAGGCTGCCAGATGGAAGATGGCATCATAGACACCGACATAGTAGTCATACACACGAAAATTCTTGTCCAGGAAAGCAGCAAAGTGCTCCAGGTATTTTCCCGTAATCGGATGGTACCTTGAAGAGAGGATCAGTTTGCGTTTGTCATTGTTTCTAAAATACATATTAATCGCCTGATAGAGCCGCATGGACTGAAAAATTTCAAGTGAACTCAGAAGAGGGATGGCATTGGTGGTGATGAAGCCTACAGGAGGTTTCTCCTCCTCCTCTTTATCGGATCTTTTGGGCTCTTTTCTCATATTGCTCGGATCCATAAAGACAAAGAAGGAAGCTTTTTCGTTAAGCTCTATGGCAAGCTGCAGAGGAACATTGTCAAAGGCTCCGCCGTCTATGAAGTAATGTGAAGCCCTTTTCCCTTTATAGACATAGTCAAGTTTGACTTGCTGAAATGCCCCGGGAAAGGCAGAGGAGGCAAAGAGGACATTGGCGATCTTGTTTGTGTCTTTTTCAATACCGGGTATGGAGATATAGAAGTCTGTGCTGGGGGGCATTTTTCTGTTCTCTATGACCAGTCTTCCATTTTTTTCTTTGACCGTAAGAGGGATGGAGAAGTGCTGATTTTTGATCTTGATACCGGCGATCTCCTCTACAATAGGTGTGACTTTTGTGACAGAGACACCCAGAGGCACTTCACAGCCTTTTCTGAAGATGGGTTTGTTCATCTGCTCCAGGATGTACGCTGCTTTCTTCTCCAGTGCTTTTCTTGTAAAGAGGGTACTCTCATTGTTGGGATCCTCCCCGTGGATCGCCAGGTCTTCGATGCCGAGATTGACCCAGGTTTCATAAAAGAGGTTGTCTTCTACAGTATTTTTTAAAGGTACGGAGTCTTTCTGACACCAGTACATGGCTGTCATCAAGGCATTGATAGAGCCTGCTGATGCACCTGCCACGGAACGCAGTTTAGGGTCTGCCAGAGTACCGTGTTCCCGTATCTTGGAGAGCATCTTGACCATGGCCCAGTTATACCCGGACTCATAGGCACCGAGATTGACACCGCCGGAGATGACCATGGAAAAGTCTATTTTTTCACGTTCTGCATGAAGGGAAACAGTAAATAAAGAGAATATAAGCGAAATAGAGAAGATCTTTTTAAACACGACGGGACCTTTTGTAATAAAATGAAATTTCAAGGATTATAGCAAGATTATAATGGATTTTATAAATGTACTGGGTATGACAGCAGGTATTTTTAGCACCTGCCGGACAGAACGGGTTACTTAATTTCGACTGCTTTTGGGAATTTCCATGTACCGTTGAGGATCTCCTCACGCGGCTGGTAAAATCTCACAATATAGAGCCAGTCTTTGGGAATGTAGAGGAAGTTTTCCGCTTTCGGGTTTCCGCCAAGATGAAGCGTTGCAGTACCGTCTGCATTTTTCTTTGCAGTAAGCGAGTTTATGGAGTAGGAGTTGTACTCATTTGGTACCATGAAGCGCTCCTGATTGTAAATAGTTACAGACCAGAAACCGTCAACAGGAACCTCTTTAGGTACAGTGATGGTATAGGCAGTTTTACCGTCATTTTTTTCAACCTGTGTAGGGAGATAGAGGGCATCTTTTCTCTGCATACCACCCCAACCAACGGCTACACCCATAGCGGCATCGAGGTAAGAACGGTCACACTTGACACCAAAGAAATTGGCAGAAGAGCTTGCCGCACTTCCAAGGGCATTGTAAGCCTTACGCATTGCCAACATGGATTTTTCATCCCACTCTTTAAGACCTGACATATCACCTTTGTCTTTCTGCTCAACGACCACGCCGTCCTGAAGCTTATGTGCTCTCTCCATATCTTTGGGATCATTCGGATCCATCAGTACCCTGATGACAAAGACCATGTAGCGTGTGCCCACTTCTGACTGTTTGAAAGTGTAGGTCCCCGGTGCATTGAGACCTCTGTAGACATCATGGTCCTGAGAGATCGGCATGAGTGTCATGTACTTGCCTTTAGAGTCCGGCAGGGTGATGGTCAGGTCAGATTTTGAAAGGTCAAAGACACCAAAAGAGTAGATGGTATCTCTGTTTCCGCTCAACGTGACCTGATGGTTGACATCGTAAGCTTTTCTGCCGTGTGTGAACTCTCCGAAAGTAAAAGGTTTGCTTGAGTAGCCTTTCATCTGCATATCGGTCTCTGCCCTTACGAAGTTGTAGGCATCTACCGTAGGTGCCTGGTGGTCCCATGTTGGGAGGTAATAGTTTTTGTCACATGCCTCTTTTGCCTGTCCTGATGTCATCATCATGAGTGCCACTGCGGCAATACTCAATACTCTTCTGGTCATAGTTGTCCTTTAATTTTTTATTATGCATAAAATTATAGTTAAATTATCTATTGATGTCTATCCTAAAAGCGAAAAATAGATAAAAGGTGTTCAATATACGTTTAAAGGATAGACAAATGCTTTTTTATTCGATAGTATGATGGTTCATTTTACATTTTAAGGATAGCGATATGAAAGAGATAGAAGAGAATATAAATAAAGCCATTGCCGCAGCAGAGACAATACGTGATGAGTTGGCATTGAAATCAAGTCTGGGTAGAGCCGAGGCAGAGGATGAGTTTGCAAAACTCAATGACAAATATGCACTTTTTAAAGCCAAAGCTGAGCAAATACTGGATGTGGCAGACGATTCGGCAGAGGAACTGAAGATCGCAGCAGAACTGGGTATCAAGGCTGACAATAAAGAGGATGTTATGACTGCACTCGAGTTAGCAGCAGAAGAGTTGAAGTACTCTTACCAGAAGATCCAGAATCTTGTTTTTTAAGCGTACTCCCCGTACGCACCCTTCTTCATTTAATCAAACTACTGTATAGAATTTATACAAATTTCCCACTTTTCGCTTTTAGGATAGACAAAGAAAATTTTATCTGCTACTCTTTAGACATAAAAAATAAGGAAACACTATGAAAATAACACTAAAAACACTTGCGCTTGCTGCACTGCTCCTCCCCGGAGTAGCCTCGGCAGAGATGAGCCAGGAGGAGATCGCCAAAGCATCTCAAAACCCATTGACCGCGATGTACAGTCTGCCGATTCAGAACAATACCTATTTCAATATGGGACCGGACAAGAAGACAAAAAATGTTGCCAATTTTCAACCGGTACTTCCTTTTGATCTTAATGATGACTGGACGGTCGTTACACGTACGATCATACCGATTGTTTCCAATCCCGGTCTTCCGGGATTAACAGTTGACCCCATTGATAAGTACGAAAGAACATTCGGTCTTGGAGATACTGTGTTCACTTCGTTCTTTACACCAAAATCTGCAACAGAGAGTGGATGGATCTGGGGTCTGGGACCTTCTTTATATATTCCTACGGCAACGGATAAGGATATTGGTACTAAAAAATGGGGTGCAGGGGCATCTGCAGTTGCTTTGAAAATGGATGGGAAGTTCGTGTATGGTGCACTTGTTTCCAATATCTGGTCCTTTGCCGGTTCAGGACAGGATGCGGGGTTTGAACGTGTCAATCTTATGACCCTCCAACCTTTTGTAAACTACAACATGGATGACGGATGGTTTGTGGCTTCAGTTCCGATCATTACAGCAAACTGGGAAGCTGACAGTGACCACACATGGACAGTTCCAATGGGGCTAGGTGTAGG
>CAZCBU010000262.1:0-4733 GCA_964496995.1 uncultured Sulfurovum sp. | reverse complement strand
ACCAAAGCTTTTATGGAAAACCTGACAGGGGATGCAAAAAAAGATTCCCATCTTATTGGTCAGTTCGGTGTAGGATTCTATTCAGTATTTATGGTGGCAGAGAAAGTAGATGTTATTTCCAAAAAAGCGGGGGAAGAGCAGGCTTATATGTTCTCAACAGATGGTACGGGTGAGTATGAGGTGAGGCCTGTGACCAAAGATTCCCATGGAACGGTAATTTACATTATACTTGAAGAAGATGAAAAAGAGTTCCTTGATAAATGGAGAGTGCAGGAAGTGGTCAAGAAATACTCTAACCACATCGCTTATCCGATCATGTTGAACTGGTCGGAAGAGGAGACCACAGGTGAAGGGGATGACAAAGAGACAAAAACAGTACAGAAATCTGAGCAGATCAATGCAGCTACGGCACTTTGGACCCTTCCCAAGTCCGAGTTGAAAAAAGAGGACTACATTGAGTTCTACAAAACCATCTCTCATGGAGATGATGAACCATTGACCTACCTGCACAACAGGGTAGAGGGTGCACAAGAGTTTACAACACTTTTCTACATTCCGAAAACAGCACCCATGGATATGTACAGAGCAGATTATCAGCCAGGTGTAAAACTCTATGTAAAACGTGTGTTCATCACCGATGATGAGAAAGAGCTTTTACCTCCGTACTTGAGATTTGTCAAAGGGATCATCGATTCGGAGGATCTGCCGTTGAATGTAAGCCGTGAAATTCTTCAGGAGAACAGAATTTTGGCAAATATCAAACAGAATTCTGTCAAAAAGATCCTGCAGGCGATCAAAAAACTCGAAGGAGAAGATGCGGAAAGATTTACCGATCAGTACAACAGAGTGATCAAAGAAGGGATCTATACAGACCATACGAATAAAGAGTTACTGCTTGACATCGTCAAGTATAAGAGTTCTACAGAAGAGGGACTTGTTTCTCTTGAATCCTATATCTCACGTGGAGATTCTGAGAAAAAAGAGATCTATTATATCACCGGTGAAGATGAAAAAGTATTGAGAAACTCTCCACTGCTTGAAGCGTATAAAAAAGCCAATATTGAAGTATTGATCATGGATGATGAAGAGGTGGACAGCATTGTAACACCGATGATCGGAACCTATAAAGAATGGACACTGAAAGATATTACCACGATCGATGCACCGGATTCCAAAACCGAAGAGGAGAAAGAAGAGATATCTAAAGAGTTCAAGTCTTTGACCGACAAGATCAAAGAGACCTTGGGTGAAGAGGTCAAAGAGGTTAAAATATCAACAAGATTGACTGACTCCCCTTCCTGTGTCCTGAAAGACAGCTCGGATCCTATGGCCGGTATGGCTGCAATGTTTGCACAAATGGGACAGGAGATGCCTGAAATTCCATTGATCCTGGAGATCAACCCTGAGCATGAGATGATCAAAAAACTGGATAAACTTGAAGACAAGTCCCTCTTTGAAGATCTTTCCTGGATCCTGCTTGATTCTGCAAAACTTTCAGAAGGGTTGGAGCCGAAAGATAAAGGTGCCTTTGCGCAAAGAGTGGCTTCTTTGGCGACTAAAGCACTGTAGTTTTTTTCTCTTGTTCCCACGTTGCACATGGGAACAAGAGTCTACATTTATAAATTTCCTCTTTTAAACTTCACGTGTTATAATCATTCTAATTAAAACAGAGGATATCCCCTTGAACGAACAGATCCCGGAACAAATGTCTGCCCAGAAAAAAGCTACGGTTGTTTCCAGTACCGTTGCTACCATACTGCTTATTGTCAAACTTACTATTGGTATCGCCAGCGGTTCTGTTGCAGTACTTGCCTCAGCGATAGATTCATTGCTGGATATGGCGATCTCACTTTTTAATTTCTTTGCGATCAAAAAATCTGAAGAACATCCCAATGAATTCTATCAGTACGGGAAAGGGAAAATACAGGCGATCGCAGCGGTCATTGAAGGTACAGTGATCACTGTCTCCGGACTTTATATCATCTATGTAGCAATTGAAAAGCTGATTGCAGGTTCTGAAACCTCACTGTTGACCCCTTCTATTTTTGCGATGCTGTTTTCCATTATTGTTACCTATTTGCTGGTTCAGTATCTTATGACGATAGCAAAAGAGACAGACAGTATTGTGATCAAAGCAGATGCTTTGCATTATAAAACAGACTTGTGGAGTAATGCAGCCGTATTATTGGCATTGGGACTGGTATATTTTACGGAGATTCACAGTATTGATGCGATTTTCGGTTTGGGTATAGGGGTATATATCATCTATTCGGCATATGAGATCATTGTTGAAGGGGTAGAAATATTGTTGGATCGTGCCTTGGACGGAGATATCGTTGCAAAGATCGGTGAGATCATCTCCCATCATCCGGAAGTGACATCCTACCATTGGCTTAAGACAAGAACGGACGGAAGTAAGAATTTTGTAGAGTTCCATATGGTACTTCGTCCCAATATGCTCCTGCTTGAAGCACACCGGATCGCTGATGAAGTGGAAGATGAGATCATGGCACTTGATACAAGTAAAAAATGGATTATCACACCGCATTTTGACCCTTATGATGATGAAGAGATGAATAATGCTTTGCTTCATGGAAAGCCATTGGAAACTTTAGAAAAAGTGACTGATTGATGCAGCGACCGATCTATCTTCTCTCCCCTACACCGAGAGAAGATACTGTTTTTCTCCCAATGATAGATTTTACTATTGTGGCAGATAAAATTGACTTTTCTTCCTGTGATACTTTGATGTTCACCTCCAAACAGGCGGTTGTTTCTGCTGATACCATTGATAAGTCCTGGAAAAAATATCCCTGCATTGCCATAGGCCCTGCAACTAAAAAGCAGATAGAATCATTAGGCGGAGAAGTGGTCTATTTTCCAAAAGAGTTCTATGGAGAGAGTTTGAGTCAGGATATCGCACATTTTTTTAAAGAGAGAAAATTGTTGTACCTGCGTCCCAAAGAGGTCTCCTTTGATGCCAAAGGTTTTTTGAAAAAGGAAGGCATTGACCTTCAGGAACAGATCATTTATGAAACTTCCTGTATTGCGTATACGGCTTTGGAAAAGCCTTCTGAAAATGCGATCATCATCTTTACTTCGCCCTCTACCATACACTGTTTTTTAAAGAATTTCGAATGGAATGAAAGTTATACAGCGATCGTTATAGGGAAAGCTACAAAAGTACATTTACCAGAAAATGCAAATTTTCTGGTTGCGGATGAACCGCTTATTGCTTCCTGTATTGAAAAAGCCAAAATAATTTCATAGTGATTTAATCTCCTCTAACTGCAAACTTGTTATAATAAATGCAACCTAAGTGGTTCGATTACTGTATATGGGGTCCAACATTAATCTTAGTGGGACATGTAGCAGGTTGGTGTGTAGACATTTTTGTCTGAGCTTGGAAACAAGTGAGAATCTGCCTCCTAAAGATCTGCTCTCTCCCGCACCGTTGGCTTATTAGGGCCGACTTTAAACAGAACGGCCACTCGGGGGCTCATTAGCGATAATCTTTGCACGCATAGGACTTCCCAAAATGCTTTTGACGAACAGGGAGTTCGCCTTAAAGTTTTTTGGAAAATCCTCTACGCACAAATATCATCACTACTGAATTTCAATGGAGTATGTATTGTACTTCTATTTTAACTTTTCGGAGAAAAATCATGAACGTATTGATCATAGGTGCAGGCGGTAGAGAATATTCTATAGGTTTGGCACTCAAAAAAGATGAAAATGTAGAGAAGATCTATTTTGCACCGGGTAATGGAGCCACAGATGAGCTTGGAGAAAATCTTTCGATCTCTGATTTTAACGAATTGGCTGATTTTGTTGAGGCGAATAATGTTGAATTGACCATTGTCGGACCGGAAGCACCGTTGGTAGACGGGATCGTTGATGTTTTCCAGAAACGCGATTTGACTATTTTTGGTCCTACGGCACAGGCAGCACAGTTGGAAGGTTCAAAGATCTTCATGAAGAATTTCCTTGCTCGGCACAATGTCCCTACGGCAAAATATATTGAAACAGATTCTCTTGAAGAGGCGTATAAGTTTATCAATAGTCTTGAAGCGCCCATTGTTGTGAAAGCTGATGGGCTTTGCGGCGGTAAAGGGGTGATCATTGCTCAGAGTCATGATGAGGCAAAAAAGGCAGCAGGTGAAATGTTGTCAGGCAACTCTTTTGGTGATGCTGGTACTTCCATTGTGGTAGAAGAGTTTTTGGACGGGTATGAACTTTCTGTTTTTGCCATTTGTGACGGGAAAGATTATGTCGTGCTTCCTGCAGCACAGGACCACAAAAGACTGCTCAATAATGATGAAGGACCGAATACCGGAGGTATGGGAGCGTATGCACCGACACCTCTTGTAAATGATGAGATCTACCGTAAACTCAATGAAAGAGTGATAGAACCGACCTTAAAAGGGATGGAAGCAGAAGGTATGCCGTTTACCGGAGTACTGTTCATCGGTGTGATGGTGGTCAAGGGTGAGCCGATCATCCTTGAGTACAATGTACGTTTCGGAGATCCTGAGTGTGAAGAGTTGATGCCGTTGCTAAAATCCCCTGCATCCGAACTGTTCTATAAAGCGGCTACGGGTGATCTTAAAAATGCGAAGATCGAATTCCATGATAAATATGCGGTAGGTGTGGTTATGGCATCCAAGGATTATCCTTATAAAAGTACGCCTCCTGCGGAGATCATTGTTGATGATATTTACCATGAGGAGCTG
>CAZCBU010000261.1:0-2978 GCA_964496995.1 uncultured Sulfurovum sp. | reverse complement strand
CACTCCTGGTACTGCATATTGTTTTGGAAGGTATCTATAGCAACAGCTCATTTGTTGCAGACATCCTCATTGGACTCCTGATCGGTAAAGAGATACTCAGATGGAAATTCCAGTTCCCCAATCCGAACCCTCTCCTGTGGGTACTGCATACGGCACTCTACTGGATACCTGTAGCATTTATACTTGGTGGTCTGACTAATCTTGTGACCCTGTTGACAGGTATCACATTCCTGGCACTGGATATTCATATGATCACCCTCGGTTTCATATTTACCATTCTCATCGGTTTCGGAACCCGTGTCACACTGGGGCACTCCGGCAATATGATGCAGGCAGACAAGTGGACAAAGTCTCTTTTTTATACCACACAGGCTGTGGTTGTCCTGCGCGTGCTGGTCTCACTGTTCGCAGCATTAGGATGGAACTTCATGATCCTTTTTGATATCACGGCAACTGCATGGATACTCCTTTTGCTTGTCTGGGCTGTCCGATTCTTTCCGGTACTGGTAAACGGTAAAAAATTAACGGCGTAACCTTCGATTTTTAGCTATAATGCCGCTATGAAAACCATAAAGATCATATCTGCATTTATAGTGCTGACACAAATGCTTTTTTCTGCCACACCGGAACAGGTAGAACAATACATTTCTGTCTCCTCTTCCGAAGAGCAGCTTATTGCACTGGAGAGTCAGTTTTCCCAGATGCAGCAGAACATCAACAGTATGTCAAATGGATCCAATGCATATGACATGCAACTTCTTTCTATCCGTTTTCGGGAGTATCTTCAAAAGAATATTTCAGAAGATGAAATGGATGAGATACTGAACAAATACCGGTCTGTGGTACTCTTAAAATTCGTCTCCGTGCAAAATGACGAAGAATATGATGAAGCAGAAGCAGAAAAATATATGAAAGAACTTCAGGTAGAAGAAAATGCCAGCGTACGTATGGAGCTTTTGGAGCAGATATCTACCCAATTGTATAAAAAAGAGAACATAGGCATACTTTTTGACAATTTGATGAAGCCATTATTGCAAAACAGCAAAGGTGCTTCGAACATAGATGATACTCTCATGGAAAAAAACAGAAAAGCCTATATTAAAAAAATGTTAGCATCCGGTAAAGTTGAAACAGCTTACAGTACACGGGAATTTACCATTGAAGAACTTAAAGCCTTATTGGCGATCGTTGAATCATCCGCTATCGATCATGAATCCAAAGCAGTCTTTGGTGCAACAGCGTATGCACTGAAAGAGTTTTTTCTCTCAATAGCAGAACGCTACGACCCAAGTAAACATAAAAGATAAAATATGAGCAGCAAAAGAAACAGGTCAAAATTAAAACCCAACTTTACAGAAAAAGATTTTTTACCCACAACCAGAGCGGAGATGAATGCCCTTGGCTGGGATCAGTGTGATGTCATTCTCGTTTCCGGAGATGCCTACATCGATTCTCCTTTCATCGGTGTGGCCATGGTCGGCCGTATGCTTGAGAGAATGGGCTACAAAGTAGGAATGATAGGTCAACCGGATATCAACTCTGATGTAGACATTAAACGTTTGGGAGAGCCCCGTCTTTACTGGGGTGTGAGTGGTGGATCAGTGGACTCCATGGTCTCCAACTATACGGCAACCAAAAAGTTCCGTAACTCTGATGACTATACTCCGGGAGGGAAAAATGACAAACGACCGGACAGAGCTTTGTCTGTCTACTGCAACCTTATACGCAGATACTTTAAAAACACGGTACCATTGGTTTTAGGAGGCATAGAAGCTTCTCTAAGAAGAACCAGCCACTATGACTATTGGGCGAACAAACTCAAAAAACCTATACTCTTTGACTCCAAAGCTGACATACTCATCTATGGTATGGGTGAAATTGCTTTGGAACAGGTTACCAAAGCTTTGGAAGAAGGAAGAGACTACAGGGATATACGCGGTGTCTGTTACATTTCAAAAGAGCCAAACTATGAGTATATACAACTGCCTTCACATGCAGAGTGTGTAGAGACAAAAGAGAAGTACATTGACCTTTTTGATGATTTCTATGACAACAACGACCCTATTTCAGCCAATGGGCTCTGTCAGCCTGTGGATACCCGCTTTCTCATACAGAATCCTCCCTGTGACTATCTCAATGAAGATGAGATGGATGCCAATTCCAATCTGCCTTTTACCAGAGAGCTGCACCCCTACTACGCCAAAGAGGGGAAAGTCAAATGTCTGGAGACCATCAAGTTTTCCATTATGACCCACCACGGATGCTGGGGAGAGTGTAATTTCTGTGCCATTGGCGTACACCAGGGAAGAACGATCAGAACACGTTCTGAAGACAATATATTAAAAGAAGCCAAAGATTTCAACAGCTATAACGACTACAAAGGGATCATTTCAGATGTAGGCGGACCGACTGCCAATATGTACGGATACGAGTGTGGGAAGAAGCTGAAAAAAGGAACCTGTGACGACATTCGCTGTGTAGATGCGGAACGACTCTGTAAAGTAATGCATGTAGATCACAGCAGAAACATCAACCTGCTTAGAAAAGTACGGGAAGTTGAAGGGGTGAGAAAAGCTTTTGTCGCTTCAGGCGTACGCTATGACCTTATTACTGCCGATAAGAGGCATGGATATTCTTATCTCAAAGAGATGGTCAAGCATCATATTTCCGGACAGATGAAAGTGGCTCCCGAACATACGCAGCAGCATGTACTTGAACTCATGGGAAAACCGGGAAAACAGACACTTGTCGACTTTAAGAAACTCTATGACAAACTCAACAGAGACATGGGTAAAAAACAGTTCCTGACCTACTATCTCATTGCTGCACATCCCGGATGTACGGAAAAAGACATGCATGAGCTTAAAGACTTCACGACCAATGAACTCAAAATGAACCCTGAACAGGCACAGGTCTTCACACCGACACCAAGTACCTACTCTGCAGTCATGTACTACACAGAGATGGACCCTAAAACA
>CAZCBU010000260.1:0-3140 GCA_964496995.1 uncultured Sulfurovum sp. | reverse complement strand
GTTCTTGTTGTTGAGTGCGGCATCATATTTGTAAAGGTTGAAGACTTCATCGGAATTTCCGCAGGCATCGAGCAGAACAGCATAACTCTTGGAATGGTTGACTTCCTGCATGATCTGTAGAGAGAGTACGGATTTGACCAGGCGGTTGTTTGCCAAACGTCTGAAGTCTGAAAGGTACTCTTCCTGTGCCGAGTCATTAAAAGAGAGTTGTGCAAAGGTCATTTTATAGATGGACTGCTCATTGTCGGTGAGTTTATCGAAATGCTTTTTTTCAGAACTCGTGTTGACTTCTGAAGGAAACCAGGTGTTGGCATTCATCAGGTCGTAAATATTGCTGTCCCAACGGTATTTGGAACGGTTGAAGTCCACAAAACCTGTAGGTGATCCACCAAAGATCTTTTCATCGAGTATCTCTTCACCGTGAGGGTTATAATAATGTGTTACATCCATAGACTTCTCCTGTATTGTTATCAAATTAGTATATCATTTTACCTTTTTGATTCTCTAAATCTGTTGACAAGTATCAAGTTTGATACCTGTCAATATTCTGACCATGGATTTTTATTATAATGCTTACTATGCAAAATCATCAAACAGTCGTGCTTATGACAAAATCCCGTATCGGTATGGATAGAATCATGTTCATGGATACAACGTGGGGTATTGCCCATGCAGTCTAAAAAGATACGCATTTTCATCAATGGTTTTGGACGTATAGGCAGAAGTGCGGCTCGAATTATACTTGAAGAGAAGAGTCTGGAATTAGTGGGTATCAATGACCTTTACAGTTATGAGCAGATGGCATATCTTTTAAAATATGATTCTACTTATGGCATGCTTGACCATACTATCAGTGTAAAGGAAGACAGGCTTTTTATTGATGATAAGGTGATAAAGCTTTTTTCGGAACCTGATCCTGAAAATATGGATATAAATTCTTTAAATGTAGATGTCGTTCTTCAGTGCAGCGGTATGTTCTTGACAACAGGGTCCAATCTGCCTTTGATCAGGAACGGTGCCCGAAAAGTGATCATCTCTGCACCTGCAACAGATGATACGCCAACATATATTTTTGGTGTAAATGCCAAAGAGTATCAACAGGAGTCTGTTATTTCGAACAGCAGCTGTTCAGCCAATGCCATTGTCCCCATATTTAAGATCATAGATAAGCATTTTGGCATCAATGCTGCGATGATGAGTATGTATCACAGTTATACGAGTTACCAGAATCTGCTTGACGGAAAACACTACTCAAAAGATATACGAAGAACACGCTCTGCAACACAGAATATTATTCCTCTTATGAGCTCTGCTGCAGAAGCGACGGCTTGTTTTTTCCCACATCTCAAAGAGAGGCTTTATGCTAAAAGTATTAGAGTGCCCATCCCGAGTACTACGCTCTATGACCTAAGCATCCAACTTGAAGGGAATTATACAGGAGAAGAGGTCAATCAACGACTGGAAGAAGAGGTGAGATCTTCGTACAGAGATATACTTGACAGTACAAATGTTCTAAGTGAATCCAGCGATTATATACAGAACCCGCATAGTGCTGTGATCAATCTTCCTTTGACCGCTCTTTCAGGTGGAAACCTGCTTAGGATCTCAGCCTGGCAGGATAATGAATACGGATATGCCAAAAGACTGGTTGATATGGCAAAAGTTATTCAGGAAATCCCATAGCATAATATTAAAATAAAGTTATTGACTTCAATCAAAAAACAACTGAAATAAAATGCTTCGATCAAAGACCTTTCATTTATTGACAGTTGTCAAACCATTTGGAAACAGCTTCTATTATAATGGGCTCCATGTAAAAGTGTGGGAGAAACAGTAATGATAAAAACAATTATAAAAAGAGACGGAAGTTCTCAGAAATTTGTACCTTTCAAGATAGAAGATGCCATTAAAAAAGCCTTTGAAAGTGAAGTAAAGACCTATGACAAGAGTGTCTTTGCGGAGTTAATGGAGAGTATCAAAAACAGAGATGAGATCTCTGTTGAAGAGGTACAGGACAGTATTGAAAAAGTACTTTATGACCATCAGCACTTTGAAGTGATGAAATCATTTATGCTCTACCGTCATATGCATAAGATCCAGAGAGAACAGATATTGGGACTGGATGAAGATACCACATACATCAACTCCACACAGACCATCAAAGAGTATATCGATAAATCTGACTGGAGGATCAATGCCAATTCAAATACCGGCTACTCCAATGCCGGACTTGTCAATAACACAGCCGGCAAGGTGATCGCCAACTTCTGGCTCGATACGATCTACTCCAAAGAAGAGGGGTATGCACACAGAGACGGAGATTATCATATCCATGATCTGGATTGTCTGACCGGCTATTGTGCAGGATGGAGTTTGAGAGTACTTTTGGATGAAGGGTTTAACGGGGTCAGAGGCAGAGTAGAAAGCAGCGCACCGTCACATTTTAGAGAAGCATTGGGACAGATGGCAAATTTTCTGGGTATTTTGCAGAGTGAATGGGCCGGAGCACAGGCATTTTCTTCATTTGACACCTATCTGGCACCCTATGTATTTAAAGACAGACTTTCATTTGATGAGATCAAGAAAGCCATCAGAAGTTTTGTCTACAATCTCAATGTCCCGGCACGCTGGGGACAAAGTCCTTTTACCAATATTACCATTGACTGGATGGTTCCTGCTGATCTGAAGGATCAAATACCGACAAGAGATCAACATCATCTCTTTTCAGGATTGGATGATGAAGAGCTGTTGATGCATGCCAAAGAGAGAGATGAAAATATTACATCTCTGGAGAGTATGACCTATAGCTGTTTTCAGCCTGAAATGAATCTTATCAACAAAGCCTACTATGAAGTGATGACTGAAGGTGACAAGAACGGACAGCCATTTACTTTTCCCATTCCTACGGTCAACATTACCGAAGACTTTGACTGGTATGGAGAAAATACGGATATTCTTTTTGAAAATACGGCAAAGATTGGGTCTTCCTATTTTCAAAATTTTATAGGCAGTCAGTATGTGAGAAATGAAAAGGGTGAACTGATACCCAATGAAGAAGCATATAAACCGGGGCATGTACGAAGTATGTGCTGTAGGCTGCAGTTGGATCTTCGCGAACTTCTGAAAAGAGGAGGAGGGCT
>CAZCBU010000259.1:0-9836 GCA_964496995.1 uncultured Sulfurovum sp. | reverse complement strand
GAGAGATCGCAGGTATGATTATTGAAAACCTTGATCTGACAGGTATCTTATCCAAGGCTGAAATAGCAGGCCCGGGTTTTATCAACTTATGGCTTAATCCTGAGTGGATCGCTTCTCAGTGTGAAGTGGCAGAGCAGGATGGAAGACTTAATGTTCAAAGCAAAGAGAACCCTGTCAAGGTTGTGGTGGACTATTCCGGTCCTAACATGGCCAAACAGATGCATGTTGGGCATTTGCGTTCAACGATCATCGGGGATACGCTTGCCAATCTTTTGACCTTCCTTGGAGATGAGGTAATACGTCAAAATCACATCGGGGACTGGGGTACACAGTTCGGCATGTTGATCGCTTATCTGGAAGAGATGGATGAAGACGGTTCGGTGAGTCTGAAGGACCTGGAACAGTTCTATAAAGATGCCAAGGGACGTTTTGATGCAGATGAGACCTTCGCAGACAAAGCCAGAGAGTATGTGGTCAAGATACAGTCTGGAGATGCCCACTGCCTGCAGCTTTGGCAGAAATTCATTGATATCTCACTGGGACACTGTGAAGAGGTGTATGATAAACTCGGTGTCAAACTGACCAGGGAAGATGTACGTGCAGAGAGTTTTTACAATGATGATCTTTCGCATGTGGTGACGGATCTTCAGACCAAAGGTGTATTGCAGGAGAGCGACGGTGCCCAATGTGTCTTTCTGGAAGGGGATGATGTGCCGGTGATCGTACAAAAAGGTGACGGCGGGTATTTGTATGCCACAACAGACCTTGCTGCATTGAGATACAGAGCAAAAGAATTAGGTGCAAAACGTATCTCCTATGTAGTTGATGCACGACAGAGCGGACATTTCAAACAGGTTTTCAGGG
The DNA here is from genome assembly GCA_964496995.1 of uncultured Sulfurovum sp. GTDB lineage: Bacteria > Campylobacterota > Campylobacteria > Campylobacterales > Sulfurovaceae > Sulfurovum. Next base: position 8,972 of record CAZCBU010000259.1, on the reverse strand, counting down.
TGGCAAAAGAGGCAGGCTTCGTGCCTGAAGATGTCAGACTTGAACATATTGCGTTTGGTACCATGATGGACAAAGGCGGTAAACCTTTTAAAACACGTGACGGCGGTACGGTAAAACTCATTGACCTGCTTGATGAAGCAGTAGAAAAGGCAAAAGACACCATTAAAGACAAAGATGCCTATTCTGAAGAAGAGATCGAAGCTTTGGCGAAGATCATCGGTATCGGTGCAGTGAAATATGCCGATCTTGCCATTAACCGTGAATCCAACTATATTTTCAACTGGGATAAAATGTTGTCTTTTGAAGGAAACACGTCACTCTACATGCAGTATGCCTATGCAAGAATTCAGAGTATCTTCAGACGCTTTGACGGAGAGATCAAAGGTAAGATCATTATTGGTGATGAGCTGGAACACCGTTTGGCCGTAATGTTGTTACGTTTTGAAGATGTACTGGATCGTGCAGCGGAAGATGCTTCCCCCAATCAGATCACCACATACCTTTATGAACTGGCGACACTCTTTATGCGTTTTTATGAACAGAACCCTATCTTGAAAGAGGGTGTGGACGAGGCAACGAAAATGAGCCGTTTACAGCTGGCTGACCTGACAGCAAAAACCATTAAACAAGGTTTGGATATACTTGGTATTCAGGTTGTAGACAGACTGTAAAAGGAGAGGGTATGAAGACGTTGATTGTTTTAGCAATCCTGGCAACATTTGTCATGGCGTTTCTTGCATACAGGAAGAATAAAGATTTAAAAAAACTTTTTATCACTTTGGGGAGTTTTATTGTCCTGCTTTATATATTGTGGGTTGGTTTCCGAGTCTCCGTAGCCATCTTCCCGTTAAAAATAGCAAATATCGTCTTAGGTTTTTTTGCCTGGGGTGGGGTGGTGTATTATATTTTACGTGACCGTTATATCTGGTGGGTGATCTTATCTCCGCTGCTTGTACCTCTACTTTTTGTACTGTTCTCTCTGATTGGCGGATCTCGCTATGAGGATATCTGGAGGCAGATGTTCTAATATAGAGAGAAAGTATACCCTCTCTACTATGTTTTAGGCAGGATCAATATCTCTGTTCTTCTGGTTCTCGACCAATTCAGTTAAAAATGTTTCCAGCGAATAACGTTGTCTGTATTCCGGGATCATAATATGTACAAGAATATCTCCAAGGTCTGCTACGACCCACTCATCACTGGCATCTGCATGTAAAAATGTTTCACCAAGTGGTCTTAATTCATCTTTTAAATGGCTGAAAAGTGCCTGTGTATGTTTGAGGTTGAGTGAATTTGCAATGACCACACGGTCTGCAATATAATCTGCATCATCCAGGTTAAATACTTCTATCTCTTCCGCTTTTTTCTCATCAAGCACTTTTACGATATTCTCTATTCTTTCTTCTATTGTCATTAAGGTTTGTCCTTTAGTATCTGTTTTACAGAGTGTTCAATTTTTTTGTCAACATGCTTCACTGTTTCTTTTTCTCTTATATGACTGGAACTGATATTGGCATCAAGATCCAATATCTCCCACATCCTGAGGTCTTTTGTATCGATATCGTAACCCTCTCTGGTAACGATGACCCAGGTTATGGCATTGTTCAGCCACTCAAATTCATGCCACTCTGTCAATGTTGGCAGGTTGTCAGAACCGAGTATAAGATATTTTACATCGAAGCTTTGGTTGAAATGTTTTACAGACTGTGAAGTCGTTGTACTTTTGCCCTGTTGTATCTCATAATCATCCACGATCACATTGGGTATTTTGTCAAAAAGTGTATGACACCATGCAAGTCGCTGTTCGGCAGATGCCATTGAAGATGTTTTAAAAGGATTTAAGTACGCAGGTACTACGATCAGTTTATCGATGGCCAAACTTTGGGCAGCTTTTTCAACGATCGCTTGATGACCTTTGTGGGGAGGGTCGAAACTTCCTCCGAAAATTGCTGCTCTGGGCTTAGACTGATTAACCAAACGCTAACCTCATTTACTGTAAAATTACGCAATAATAACATAACTTTGCATAATAGAAGCTATTCATTTTATGTATCGGTTCTGTAAAAATTTGAAGGAAGAAATATGGCTGTAAAAGTAGCGATCAATGGATTGGGTAGAATCGGTAGATGTGTCACACGTATTATCGCAGATAGAGACGATATTGAGCTTGTAGCAGTAAATGCCAGTGGAACAGAAGAGATGATCGAATATAACCTCAAGTATGATTCTGTACATGGAAGACGCAATGATGTCTCTGTCAAAGACGGATATTTGAATATTGCAGATACGAAAGCGAAGATCTTTGCAGAGCGTGAATTGTCAAAGATCGATTTTGCCTCCACCGGTGCGGAGATCGTATTGGAATGTACAGGTGCATTTCTGACAGCGGAATCTGTTCAGCCCTATTTGGTAAACGGTATAAAAAAAGTACTCTTTTCTGCTCCGGCAAAAGATGATACTGCAACATTCGTGATCGGTGCGAATGAAGAGACATATGCAGGAGAGAACATTGTTTCCAATGCATCCTGTACCACAAACGGACTCGCTCCGGTAGCCAAAGTACTGAATGATGCTTTTGGGATCGAAAAGGGTCTCATGACAACGATCCACTCTTATACGGCTTCACAGCCGATCCTGGATACAAAACATAAAAAGGATCCAAGAAAGGGTAGATCGGGAGCGGTCAACATTGTTCCTACAACAACGGGTGCGGCCAAAGCCATCTCTAAAGTACTGCCATCACTTGCAGGCAAGCTGAACGGTCAGGCACTCAGGGTGCCAACGCCGGATGTTTCCATGGTGGATCTTACGGTCACTTTGGCAAAAGAGACGACACTTGATGAAGTCAAAGCAGCTTTTACCGCAGCCAGTGAAGGTTCACACAAAGGTATTTTGGGTGTGGACAACGAGTACAGGGTTTCCCAGGATTTTGTGGGTGAAGAGCTGAGTACGGTTGTTGCGATGGATACGATCCAGGTGATCGGTGGCAATATGGTCAAAGTACTTTCCTGGTATGACAATGAGTGGGGTTACTCTCGCCGTCTGGTCGATATGGCAATTCACATAAATAAAAAATAGTAGGACGATGTAGATGAAAACACTGAAAGATATTGAGATCGATGGTAAAAGAGTATTTATAAGATGTGACTTCAATGTGCCTAAAGACGAGTTCGGCAATATTACGGATGACAGACGTATCCGCTCTGCACTGCATACGATCCGCTATTGTATAGACAGAGACTGCAAGATCATTCTTGCATCGCATTATGAAAGACCGGAGCCGGGTAAATATGAAGAGAAGTATTCATTAAAGCCTGTTGCAAAAAGATTGCATACTTTATTGAAAATAAAAAATGAACTTTTCATGGCAAATGATGTTGTCGGACCGGATGCCAAGGAAAAAGCTGCACAATTGAAGGCAGGAGATGTTCTTTTACTTGAAAACCTGCGTTATGAAGCAGGGGAGACGACAAATGATGAAGCCTTTGCCAAAGAGTTGGCTTCATTCGCAGATATCTATGTGAATGATGCTTTTGGTGCATGTCACAGAAAGCATGCTTCTATTTATGCGATTGCAAAACAGTTTGACAAAGAGCATAAAGCAGCAGGTTTCCTAATGAGTAAAGAGGTGAACTTTTTCAGTAAAGTCCTTGAAAACCCTATCAGACCGTTTATTGCAGTTGTCGGTGGATCTAAAGTATCCGGTAAACTTCAAGCATTGAACAACCTTTTAAATAAGGTTGACAAAGTCATTATCGGCGGTGGTATGGCATTTACTTTCCTGAAAGCACAGGGATATGAGATCGGTAACTCTTTGGTAGAGGATGATCTGATAGAGGATGCAAAAGATATTATGAAAAAAGCACATGAACTGGGTGTGAAATTTTACCTTCCAGTGGATTTCGTGGTGGCACCTGAATTTTCAGAGAATACTGCGGTCAAATACCTTCCTTCCCAGGAGATCCCTTCCGATTGGATGGGACTGGATACGGGACCTGCCTCTTCAAGACTCTTCCGTGAAGTGCTTAATGATGCACAAACGATCATCTGGAACGGACCGATGGGTGTTTATGAAATGGATAAATTCTCTAAAGGAAGTATCATGATGTCACATCATATTGCCGAGACTCATGCGACAACCATTGTTGGTGGTGGGGATACTGCAGATGTTGCACAAAGAGCAGGAGATGTGGATGAAATGACTTTTGTCAGTACCGGTGGTGGGGCATCTTTGAAACTCATTGAAGGTGTCAAGCTTCCCGGCCTTGAAGCGTTAGAGAATTAGTATGATCTTTGCAGCCAATTTTAAAACCAATCATACAAGAGCTTCTACCCGGGCATATATGGAAGCACTGAAAGAGAAGATCGTTTCAAAAAAAGCTGAAGATTCTGTCTATATTTTTCCTCCTGCAACGGCACTGGATATTTTCGAAGGGGATTTTACGCTGGGTGCACAGAATGCCTATCCTGTACAGAATGGAGCATATACCGGTGAGATCGGTATTGAACAGCTTGAAGAGTTCGGTATTCAAACTATCCTTATAGGACACAGTGAAAGACGTGAAATGATGGCTGAAACGCAGGAGAAAGTAGCACAGAAATTTGCCTTTTTCAAAGAGCAGGGCTTTGAGATCATTTATTGTATCGGTGAACCGCTGCATATCCGTGAAAAAGGCTTTGAATCGGTGATGCAGTATCTGCTTGCGCAGTTCGAGGGGATTGATATCTCTTATGATAAAATGATCGTGGCTTATGAACCTATCTGGGCGATCGGTACAGGCCGTTCCGCCACAGTGGAAGAGATCTCTACGACACACAGAGCTTTGAAAAAAGCCATTAATGATAAACCGTTACTTTACGGCGGGTCAGCCAAGCCGGCCAATATCAAAGAGATCATCTCTATCGCCGGTGTAGATGGAGTATTGGTAGGATCTGCATCATTGAGTGCTGAATCATTTTCAGAAATGGTGCTCGCGTAGGGTGCGTTTCCCAACGCACCTTTACTATATGCCTTTCTGCAAAAATATTGTTTTATGCAGATTTTATTTGGTGCGTTGGGAAACGCACCCTACGGTTATTTAAACAAGTCCGCCAATGCAGCAGTATCAGTTGTTTTAGTAGCTTCAGTCTTGTCTGAAGAATCGACCTGTCTCTCTGTCACACCTTCAACTTCATTCAATTCAATGGTATATCCTGTCAACATAGAGGCTAAACGGATATTGATCCCTGATTTGCCGATCGCTTTGGCTTTTTGATCACCAGTGATCGAAATGATCGCTTTTTTCTCATCCTGGTCTACTTTAATACTCTGAGTGATCGCCGGACTTAACGCTCTGGTAATAAAGATCTCCGGGATCGCCGAGTATTCGATACAGTCGATATTCTCACCATTCAACTCTTCACTGACAGCATTGATACGTACACCTTTTACCCCGACAGCGGCACCGATAGGATCGACATTCATCTGTTCTGTTTTCAATGCGATCTTGGCTCTTTCTCCCGGTATCCTCGCAGCAGCTATGATCTCTACCACACCATCTGCTATTTCCGGTACTTCAGAGGCCATGAGTGCTTCCAAAAATTTAGGAGAGGTACGTGTCAATTCAAGGAATAGCCCGAACTGCGGATCGACAGAGACATATCGAAGCAAGGCTCTAATGCTGTCTCCGCGCTTGAATTTTTCACCCTTGATACGGTTTCTGAGTGTCAGGATACCCTTAAGCTCACCGATCTCTACATGGGTATTGTCGTCAGCATCTACACGGTTGACGGTCCCCAGCATGACCGAACCGACTTTTTCTCTGTATTTTTCGAAAAGATCCTGCTCGATACGTCTCTGAATATGGTATTCGAGCTCACGGAAAAGGTTTGCAGAAGCAGTTCTTCCATGATCTTCAAGAATAAACTCTTCTTTCAGTTGATCTCCGATCTCAATGGAATCATCATATTCTTTGGCTTCAGAGAGTGCCATGAATGCATCAGACTCGATCATCTCTTTATTGTCTTCACGACCTACTTCCACCATAAGCTGCGGATCACCATCTGCCACTACCGTGATCACTTTGTTAACAGAGTAGCTTTTCGTATCCTGATCAATATTCACTTCAAAAGCGGAAGTGAATGTAGTCAGTTTTTGTGCAGTTTTTGTTAAAGCTTCTTTAAATGCGTCAATGGCATGTTCTTTGCTGATGTTCTTTTCATGTGCTATTGCTTCAATAATATCTAGTATTTTTTCCATTGTAAATTCCTAAATTACATTAATTTTAAAATGACCGCTACAAGAGGTAACATAACAGTGTTAAGAACGTCTGGGAGGGGGTGTTTTTTAAGAAGAACATTATATCTAATCATACCTTTACTGAAAATAAAGTATAATCCAAACAATAACATATACACTATTCAAGGAAAAGCAAAATGAAATTAAAACTTGCTAGAACAACACTTAAAGCAAAACCTAAAACGATCGAGTTAAAAAAACTGGAAGATGAGCTAGCAAACAGATCTATATTTTATTTTGACAAAGACAACTCCCATAAAGAGCTCAAAGAGTTGATCGAGCATTTTGAAGAAAAAGGATATTCTGTCTATATGAGAGAAGTCAAGTACGGGCTCGATGACAACGAATATATCTACGAAGTACACATTATCGCCTAAGGAGGCAAGTAGAAAGTAGTACGGAGTGCGTGTAGATCTTCAATAATTCAATCACTTTCCCCTCATTCCCTATTACCCCTACCCAAAAACACCATGAAAAAATTATTTATAGAAACACTTGGCTGCGCAATGAATGTTCGTGACTCCGAACATATGATCGCCGAACTCAACCAAAAAGAACCTTACGAACTTACAGAAGAACTTTCCGAAGCGGATCTTATTATTATCAATACCTGCTCTGTTAGAGAAAAGCCAGTGGCTAAACTTTTTTCAGAGATCGGTGTATTCAATAAATATAAAAAAGAGGGTGCCAAGATAGGTGTTGCGGGATGTACGGCAAGTCACCTTGGAAAAGATATTATCAAAAGAGCTCCTTCTGTGGACTTTGTGCTCGGTGCTCGCAATGTCTCAAAGATCACACAGGTAGTAGATAAAAAACATGCAGTGGAAGTGGATACTGACTTTGATGAGAGTACCTATGCCTTTGGTGAATACAGAAGTAACCCCTTTAAAGCAATGGTGAATATTTCAATAGGCTGTGACAAATCATGTACCTTCTGCATCGTTCCTGCAACACGGGGAGATGAGATATCTATTCCTTCTGATCTGCTGGTACAGGAGATCAAAAAGGCAGTGGCGACAGGTGCCAAAGAGGTGATGCTTCTGGGACAGAATGTCAACAATTACGGTAGACGTTTCGGTGCAGCAGAAGAGAAGATAGACTTTACAGGACTGCTTCGTAAAATATCAATGATCGAAGGTTTGGAGCGTATCCGTTTTACCTCTCCACACCCTCTTCATATGGATGATGAATTCATTGAAGAGTTCGCTTCCAATCCAAAGATCTGTAAGCAGATCCATGTCCCTTTGCAGAGCGGTTCATCGGACTTGCTGAAAGCCATGAAACGCGGTTATTCAAAAGAGAACTTCATCAACAGATGCGAGAAGATACGTTCTCTTTGTCCAGAAGCTACGATCTCTACGGATATTATTGTCGGTTTCCCGGGTGAGAGTGATGCAGATTTTGAAGATACCATGGATGTGCTTGAAAAAGTACGTTTTGAACAACTTTTTTCATTTAAGTACTCACCAAGACCTCATACGGAAGCAGCAGAGTTTGAAGAACAGATCGACAATGTACTTTCGGGTGAACGTTTAACACGTCTACAGAGAAGACATACAGAGATCCTTGATGAGATCATGGATGCACAATTGGGATCAGTGCATGAAGTCTATTTTGATGAACTCAAACCAAACGGAAGAGTCTCAGGCCGATCGGATGACGGCAAACTGGTATTTGTAGAAGGATCTGAAGAACTTCTCGGAAAGATCAAAAATGTGAAGATCATAAAAACTTCACGGGGTGCACTTGACGGTGTTCTTGTATAGGCAGCAGGCATGAAAGATCTTTTAAGAGGGACGGGACAGATCATTATCCCCCCGCTTGTTTATCTTTTAATGCGTTTTCTCTGGTATACAACTTTTAAAAAATTTCACTATATTACACCCATCGGTGATGAGCAGCATGTTTGTGTCTGTTGGCATGGAGAGTTGCTGATGAGCCCGCAAGCCTATAGAAAGATCCATAAAAAACATCCTGCATCAGCAATTATTTCGGCACATTTTGACGGCTCGCTTATTGCTTCAACACTCAATATGTTAAAAATAAGACCCTTGAGAGGCTCAACGAAAAAAGGTGCCAGACAGGTCCTGCTTCAAGCCTTTAAAAGTATTAAAAGCGGCGAAGAGGTACTCATTACCCCCGACGGTCCAAGGGGTCCAAGACATTCTATGAGTGACGGTGCGATCGGGATCGCCCTGAAAAGCAAGCTGCCTATCTTTGTGATGAATTATAAAGCGGATCATTATTGGCAATTGAGAAGTTGGGACAGGTTTGTCATCCCGAAGCCTTTTACAAGAGTAGATTTCTATATACAGAGTATTTCCCTGGAAGGTTTGATGCTGGAAGAGGCAAAAGTATATCTGTCTGATAAAATGCTGGAAAATACGATCTTGTAGAAATGAGAAATGAGAAATTAGAAGCCTATAGTGAAGAATTTCTTGAATATCTTTTAGATGTACGGGGGTATTCCGATACTTCGGTGATTACCTATGAGATTGCACTTCGTCAAATGATAGAAGTAAGTCATTTTTATGAAGAAGATGGCTTAACTGTTCTGGACATTACACCCTTCCGCTTTAAGATCGTCAAAAATGCCAAAAAGACCATTGTAAAAAAACTCTCTGCCGTACGTTCTTTTGTAAAGTATCTGGAAGATCAGTGCCAGATACCGGTAAAACTTATTGCAGATGAGGCC
>CAZCBU010000258.1:0-6539 GCA_964496995.1 uncultured Sulfurovum sp. | reverse complement strand
GGAACTGGAATTTCCATCTGAGTATCTCTTTACCGATTAAAAGACCTATGAGTATGTCCACAATAAATGAGCTGTTACTATAGATACCTTCCAAAACAATATGCAGTATCAGGAGTGAAAAAACAACTTTCATCAATGTATCATTTCTGCCTTCCATGGAGTGTGAGAAGAAAGGTACCATACGCTGGGCTACAGAAAAAGTGAGTAGAAAAAGGTAGGGATAGACGGCTATTTCAGTAGCCAGTCCTATGATCGGTGCATAAAAAAGTTCACCGATGATAAAGAGCAAATGGGACAGTACACCGATTCTCATTGCTGTGTAGATCCAGAAAATATCATGTTTGTCTTCCATTTTTGTCGTGGTATATATATTTTTTAGTATTAACATGCCTGAAAGCTGTCCTATGAACGGCAGCACCATTCCTAATGCCGAAAATATAGGACTGACAATGGATCCGAGTACAAAGAGGGTAGAGCCAAGATAAAACAATGAAAAGACCCGCATATACTCTTTTTTTTCAATAACCGGGGTTGAAGCAAAACGGGGGAAAGTGGTAAACAGAAATGCCAGAAATGCCGGTGTAAAAAGAAGAAAGATAAGTCCGTAACTATGGAAGTTGGCCGCAGAAATAGCAATATGGATCACACCTTTATACGTGAGCATAAAGATAAGCATCAAGACAACAGCATTGATGAATGCCAGTACAAAAAAAGGCTGGTGCGGCTGGGAAAAGAAGTAATTATTATCAGAATTTTCACTGAATTGCAAATGCATGGAGAGTCCTATTTTTTTATAATCATATCAAAAATTTATTGAATCTTTCAGTTTTCATAAATTTTAACTATATGCTATACTATCATAGGATTCATTGTTTATAAGTATAGACTTAAAAGTCAATAGAGAAAATGAAGGGGGATATTATTTTACATAGAGTATGGCTGGTATTTTTATTTTCTTTTGTATTACTTCATGCTGAAGCTGTAGTGAAGATCACTTCAGACAGTGTCAACCTTAGTGATTTTAAAATAAACTACCTCATAGACAAGTCTCAGAAAATGACCATAGAAGATGTTCAGAAAGAGACGTTTGAACAGGGAAACAACAGGCTCAGTCTAGGTATTGATGCTCATGTGACCTGGGTAAAGATCATTTTGAAAAATGATACGGAAAGCTTCAAAAAACTCTATATTCATGATACTTATGCCTATCATGCCTCATGTACTTCTTTTTATGCCTTTGATTCAAACCATACACTTTTAGAGCAGATCAGTTATGAACCCCGTAAAAATATCAATACAGACCTCATGGATGGTGCCATAGCCTCTTTTACAGTAATATTGAAGCCTCATGAAGAAAAAACAGTCTATATGAAATCGGAGTTCCTTGCATATCAGATCATCGAATTGAAAATTTTTGACAATCAACATGCAAAAGAGAATTTAATACATGAGTATATGATCATTATCATTCTGACCACAATATTGCTGACACTGGCAGGGTACTACAGTATACTATATCTTGCATCGAGACATGAAGAGTATATTTATTATACACTGTATCTTATCAGTTCCGGTATATTTATTGCGTACAGCTATGGTATGCTGTCTCACTATTTTCATGTTTACGGAAAATTGTCCCTCTACCTGAATGCGACAATATTGATCTCACCGGTCTTCCTTGTGCAATTTGTCAAAACCATTTTCAATACTCAAGAAAAGCACCTTATGGAAAACCGCCTTCTCAACAGTATTATTGTTATTTTCGGACTGATGTATCTCTATAGTTTTATCCATTATTATAAAGCAATGGAACTGGCATCATTTATTTATATCTATCTTTTGGTTGTGATGATGTTTGTCGGGATCAGTCTCTATAAAAAAAGTGTATTGCTGATAAAATATTTTCTTTTGGCACACTCTTTTTATATTGTGGCCAGTATTGTTGCTTTGATGTTTTATAACAGTATGATACCTTTTACCTATATAACTTCACATGCTGTTGCCATAGGGACATTGATAGAAGCATTTTTATTGGCTTTTCTTGTCTCTTACCGTATTCGGATCCTTGAAGAGGAAAATTATGAAAAAGATAAAATGATCCTGACCGATATCATGACAGCACTTTACAATAAAAGTTATTTTGAAGAGGCATTGAACGCTAAACTGGCTGTGCAGAGAACACAAAAAAGCATACTCGCACTTATGGTGATAGATATCGATTACTTTAAACAGTATAATGATACTTACGGGCATATTGCCGGTGATGACGCACTACGGTCTGTTGCAAGGGTATTGAAAGAATCATTGTCCAATTCTGATGACATGGCATTTCGTGTAGGAGGAGAAGAGTTTGCACTTATTTGTACGAATATGAATAAAAAAAGTGTTTTGAGCTGTGCACAGAAACTTCAGAAAAATATAGAAAAGTTACATATTGAACATAAGAGCAGTGATATCAGTAAGTATCTGACAGTTTCAATAGGTATCCATTTTGCTTCTACATACATACTTGAAGATGCAAAAAAAGTCTATGCACATGCAGATGATGCACTCTATACTGCTAAAAAAGAGGGAAGAAATAAAGTGATCGTGTATGGAGATATCCACAGGATAATGTAAACTCCCCTTTAGGGGAGTTTTTGGGATCTATTTAAAATCCGGTTTTGGTGTACTTGCTGTACTTTTCGGAAGTTGTGGGTAAGTGATCTCAGGTTTTCTACCTTCAAGCGCTCCAAGGAAAGTCACGATCTTGGCTGCTTCATCATCGCTGATCTCAAGACCAAGCTGAATACGACCCATCTCTTTGACTGCATCCGACAAGCTCCAGATGGCACCGTTATGGAAGTAAGGTGCTGTTTCTGTAATGTTTCTAAGTGTCGGAGCTTTGACCATTTTGTTCTTGTCCCCTGCAAAGTCACCTACATCTGCAAACTTATATTTTGCCGTAATACCAAACGGCTGCATGGAACCCCCAAGTGCAATACCGGTATGACAAGTTGTACAGCCTTTGTCAATGAAAAGGTTCATTCCCTCTTTTTCTGCATCTGTCAGAGCATCTTTTTTGCCGTTCATAAAGTCATCAAATCTAGATGGGGTGACAAGTGTTCTTTCAAAGATACCAATGGTGGCAGTGATCGTTTCAAAATCCACTTTTACATCTTTTCCATACGCCTTTTTAAACTCTTCTACATAGGCAGGCATAGAGTTGACTCTCTCTTCTACCAAAGATTTTGGTGCTGCCATTTCCGGACCAGCCTGCATTGGACCTTGTGCCTGATCTTCCAGGTGAGGACTTCTTCCATCCCAGAACTGTGCTGCAAAGAAGACAGCATTGTATACTGTCGGAGAGTTCAGGTGGTGTGGGTTAGCTGTCCACATATGACCTACCGCTGCAGAAACACCATCGACTCCACCCATCCCAAGGTTATGACAGGTATTACAAGAGATGATACCACTTTTAGAAAGTCTTGGTTCAAAATAGAGTTTTTTACCAAGTTCCACTTTTTCAGGGCTGATCGTTTTGTTTGGATCGATCAGTTTAGCCAATGCTGCTTTGTCTGTAGGGATTGCTTTAAGCCCAGCCTTTGTTGCTTTGTCTGTAAGGTTTGTGTTTGCCAACAGTAGCGTTGATGCTAAAATTGACAGTCCTAGAAATTTAGTTAGTTTCATTGTTTCTCCTGTATTTTATATATAGCATTATAGGATAAAAAGTTTTAAAGGATAATTAATATCCTTTAAAATAAGATATACTTTTTCTGAACATACTTTTTTATCAATGCCGGTCTATATATCATTATAAAAGAAAAGAGTGAATCAAAGATGAATTGTAGAAAAAATTATGGAGAGGGTAGGGGCAAGGCATGCCTTGCCATCTACCGGAGGAGAGGATAATGAAAAAAGAGTTTAGTCTCTTCCTCCTCCGTTACGGCTGCTTCTCCCGCCGCCTGAACGACCGTTACGGCCATGTCTGTTACGATCACCGCTTCCTGATGATCTGCGTCTGTTCCCGCCACGGTTGTTGCGTCCACGGTTACGTCCGCCACCGCTATTACCTCGGTTTTGCATAGCACGTTCAATAAGCAGTTCAACCTCTTCAAGTCCAAGACCGATGTTGTCTTTACCTTTGACCGAGAGCTCAGACTGTACCATAGATGCAAGAAGATGTGCAATGGTAACAATGTCAAGATCATGCTGAAGTGTTTTCACAAGGTCAATGGCTTTGTCCGTCACTTTTGTCTCAGCGATCTTTGCAATGAGTTCGTCATTACGATTGTTCTGTACTTCCATACGTGTAGGGATCACTTGAGTAATAAGTTTTGCACCTACATCTTTTTCAATACGTTTAATGGTTCTAAGTTCATTCGGGCTTACCAGAGTAATTGCCTCACCCGTTTTGCCTCCACGACCTGTACGTCCGATACGGTGAACATATGATTCAGAGTCAAAAGGAATATGGTAGTTGAAAACATGTGTCACATCGTTTACATCAAGACCACGTGCTGCAACATCTGTGGCAATGAAAATGTCAATACCGCCTGATTTAAAGGCTCTGATGGTTACTTCTCTCTGTTTCTGCTCCATATCTCCATGAAGACCTGAAACTTTAAAGCCTTGTGCTGTCATATGTGCAACCAGTCTGTCTACCTCTTTTTTCATACGACAGAAAATAATACACTTATCCGGGTTTTTATAATCGATCAGTCTTACCAGTGCATCGTCACGTTCTCTCTCCTGAACCACGTAGTAGAGTTGTGTGATCTTTGTATTGGTCTTTTCTGATTTGGTAATAGAAACTGTTTTAGGATTTTTCAGGATCTGCTCTGCCAGTTTTCTGATGGCATTTGGCATGGTTTCTGAGAACATCAGTGTCTGGCGCTCTTTTGGAAGGAAGGTGAAAATGTTTTTGATCTCATCCAGGAATCCCATATCAAGCATCTCATCTGCTTCATCAAGGACAACAAAGTTCGGGTTGATCTTGATCTTTCCTGACATAAGAAGGTCTTGGAGTCTACCCGGAGTTGCTACAACGATAGAGGCTTGCTTAATACGCTCGATCTGTTTTCCGTACGGCGTACCACCATAAACCGTAGCTGTTCTCAGTCCTGCATTTTTACCAAAACGGTAAAGTTCGTCAGAAACCTGCATGGCAAGTTCACGTGTAGGCACGATGACAAGTCCTTCCACAGAACCGTCACCTTTCATCATAGACATGATCGGCAGACCGAATGCTGCTGTTTTTCCTGTACCTGTCTGTGCCTGAGCGATCATATCGTGACCTTCAAGTACTAAAGGAATGGCATCTTTCTGTACCGGGCTTGGTTCTGTAAATCCGGCTTCCGTAACGGCTGCCATAATGGTGTCTTTTAAGTTAAAATCTGTAAATTTCATAGTTCTCTTTATATAGTAATGTAATGCGGGGTGATAAAATCTTGGCGATAGAACGGTTCTAAAGTTACAAGCGGTTTTTATTAAACCCTGTTGATGCAACTGATACCAAACTGTCACACGGAAAATTCGTGGAAAAATAGGGAATAGACTTATGCTATTCAAATAAGGAGTTTGATACTCTCTTGCAAAAAGTTCGGAATTATATCAGATTTTTAAATAAAAAGCCAGCCCTGAGTAGAAAAGATAAATTTACTCCGAATTATATGTTGAGATATGAAACTGTTTATTACTTTTGCAGCGCTAATATATTATTATCAACAAGATATGATAGAATATATCATTCATAACCTTAAAGGGTATTCGAACATGTTTAATATGAAATACTTTATTGCATTTGGTTTTTTACTCTTTATGGCTTTGGGGTATAAGACCTATGAACAGTACAATGGGATAAAGGCAACACATAAACTCATTATCTTGAATGAGAGTAAGTCTTTGGCCAATTTCATATCTGCTTTTCGCCAGACCTATCAATCCGTTTTTATAGACAATCATATTGAAATAGATTCCAAAACCATCAACTTTCTACCGGTTAAAACGATCAGTGAGATCAGTGATCGTATTGCAACAAGATCCAAAGAAAATATTGTGATACGTACAGTTTCAGACCGTCCCAGAAACAGTAAGAATATAGCAAATGATTTTGAAATGCGTATGATGAATTTCTTTAAAAAAAATCCTAAGATCAAAGATAAATTTGTGGAAATGGAGGATGCTTATTATTATACAAAGCCTATGTATATTAAAGAATCCTGCCTTAAATGTCATGGAAAAAGAGAAGAGACAATTCCCAGTGTACGTGACAAATATGATACTGCCTATGATTACAAACTGGGTGATATGCGGGGATTGCTGAATATTAAAATTAAAGAAAAAGGTTTTTTTGCATTACTTTATAGAGACTTTATAGATACTTTGGCCTTTACGATCCTGATGTATATTCTGTTTCTTATTACTATTTATACACTTATTCGTAATATCCGAAGGAAAGAACAGGTCTATACGGAAAAACTTGAAGTGGAAATACAGGAAAAGATCTCAGAGATACAAAAACAGAAAGAGACATTTGAAACACTGTTTGAAAAATCTTC
>CAZCBU010000257.1:0-4959 GCA_964496995.1 uncultured Sulfurovum sp. | reverse complement strand
TATGATGTTCTTCTTGACGATGCAGTAGCACTTAGAGGTTCTTTCCTTATCGATGCTGATGGTACAGTAAGACATGCAGTAATCAATGACCTTCCACTAGGAAGAAACATTGATGAAATGATCAGAATGGTAGACACTATGTTATTTACTAACGAGCATGGTGAAGTTTGTCCTGCTGGTTGGGTTAAAGGTGACGAAGGTATGAAAGCTGACACTGAAGGTGTTGCTGAGTATCTTGCAAAGCACGAATCAGAGCTATAAGAAGTTTTTCGTGTAAGGTGGGGTTCTTCTCCCACCTTATATGGAAGTATATATACAAGTTTACAAGTTGTAGGTTTTTATATGTATTTAAAGGATGAAAATGACAGATTACGTAACATTGCTGAAAGAGAATGATCTCAAAGCGACTTTTCAGCGTATCAGTATTCTAGACGTGATCGATAAGAATGGTCATATGTCTGTTGAAGATATATATGAAGAAGTTATTCAAGTCCATCCTTCCATTTCACTGGCTACGATCTATAAGAATATTATTTTAATGGTTGAAAAAACTGTATTGGTGGAAGTGCCTATTACAGGGAAGAAACCGAAGTATGAGTTGAAGAAAATGGATCATATACATCTTGTCTGTACAGAGTGTGGAGAGGTGGAAGATAAGATGTGTATGGAGACGACAGACAGGGTTTTTCATGAATTGAGTGAGAAAGAGCATTTTAAACTTAATAAGCGGCAGGTGAACCTGTATGGGATCTGTGCGGTTTGTCAGGCTCGAGTGGTATCGTAATGTCAATTTTGTTGTAGATATTTATATTAATTTTTCTTTATTCCCTTTTATTTGAATCGTGGTGTTGTTTCTTTCTTCATTTTTTTAGAAAAAACGAAGCAAAAAAGCGTCGTGCTCTCGAATCGCTCCGCTTTCAAGGACGTTCGCCACGACAGGACATGCTTTGCATGATTAATGGAGGAAGAAGCTTGAGCTTTTTGTGAATAGTGAGAGAAAAGTCTTGATTACTTTATCAAAGTATGTCAACGTTCTATAATTGAACGCTGAACGCTGAACGCTGAACGCTGAACGCTGAACGCTGAACGCTGAACGCTATTTGAAAAGTGCCGATCCAACCCGTATCAGATTTGATCCGCATCTGATTGCCAGGGCATAGTCGGAACTCATTCCCATAGAACAGATCGTTGCTCCTTCTTTTTCCAGTTTTTCATAAATACTGTGTGTTGTTTCAAAACTTTGCTGAATAAGTTTGGAGGCATCTGTATGGGCACCAATGGTCATAACACCTTTGAGATGGATATTGGGGTAGGCTTCCTGGATCTGTTGGTAGATATCGATAGCTTCTGCAGCAGAGACACCTGATTTGCTTTCCTCATTGGCTGCGTTGATCTGTAACAGGCAGTTCATTTTGCTGTTTTTGGCCTCAAGTTTTTTGTTGAGCTCTTCAGCGAGGGATATGCTGTCAAGAGACTGCATAAGATTTGGGCGAAGATCGATGAGGTTGTTGATCTTGTTTTTTTGCAGTGTTCCGATCATGTGCCACTCAAGCGGGAGGTCTTCAAGGAGTGTCATGCGTTCTTTTAACTGTTGTACCTGGTTTTCTCCAAAGGCTCTTTGACCCAGTTCATACAGTGTTGCAATGTTTTCGATCTCTGTGTATTTTGCCACAGTGACCAACTTAACGATGTGATGTTCTGAGACAGCGATACGTGCTTCTTCAATGTTCCAGATGACTTCATCAAGGTTGGCTCTCAGTTGTTCTTTATCGAGTATCATAGTTTATCCTTTATCCCCACAATCTATTAATGTCATTATACAGTCCTAACATCATAAGACCAAGCAGCAAAGCCCATCCGACCATCGTAATGTAATACATGGCATTCTCACTGGGTGCTTTCCCACGTATCATCTCATAGAGGTTGAACATGATGTGTCCTCCGTCCAGTGCGGGGATGGGCATGAGGTTCAGTACCCCCAGGTTTACAGAGATGAGTGCAGTGAAGAAGAAGAGTGCCAATATCCCTGCGTGGCTTGCCTGGGCGGTCACATCTACAATGGTGATGATACCTCCAAGCTTATCTGCACTTACCACACCGGTAATGAGCTTCTGAACACTTTTAAAGATGAGTGTACTGGCTTTTACTGTTTCGTCCCAGGCATAGCTAAACCCTTCTATGAAACCGTAATGTACGGTGGTCTGTTTTGGGAGAGGTGTGATACCTATGATCTTGCGTGTGATCTTTTCCCCAAAAATATTCTGGTCTTCTATCACTTTTGGTGTCAACTGCAGTGTGAGAAGCCGATTCTTTCTTTCAACGATCATGGTAAGCTGACCCTGGCTCTCATTGATCGTTTTACCGATCTCTTCCCAGTATTTGATATTGTGACCGTTGATCTGGAGGATCTTGTCTTCTTTCTGTATGCCGGCCTGGTATGCCGGAGCATCTTTTGTGACTTTATCTACATACGTTAAGAGTTTGGGGACACCTATATAGGATATGGCAAGATAAAGAAAAAATGCCATCAGAAAGTTGGCAAAAGGTCCTGCCAGAAGGATGATGATACGTTGCCAGGGCTTCTTAGTCGTATAGCTGTCTTCATCGTAAGAGACTTTTGTCGGATCACTGTCATCCTGCCCTTTCATTTTCACATATCCGCCAAGAGGAATGGCTGAGATGCTCCACTCGGTTTTTCCGATCATTTTTGAATAGAGTTTTTTTCCAAAACCGATACTGAAAACATCTACCTGTACACCGAAAAAACGTGCTGCTGTGAAGTGGCCCAATTCGTGAAAGAAAATAAGTACCGATAAAACCAGAAGTGCGACCAAAATGCCCATGAAATTCCTAAACTTTTTTAACAGATTATAGCCAAGAGTTTTAAGAAATTGATGTAGATTAATCAATAAATGAGAATTTTTGCTAAAATAACAAAAGAGGGTATATAAAAAGTACCTATTAATTTTTGGAAGGACGTTGAATGAAAGAAGAAAATGAAGTTGTAAAAAACGTTGAAGAAGAGGTAGCGGATAGAAAAACTGTTTATGAAAAAGCAGTAGAGGAGGGGGCAAGTGAACCCGTAAAAGAAGAAGGGGCAGCAGAGCTTGTAGAGAAAGTTGAATCCTATGCTGAAGAAACTGCTGAAACCATAGAAGAAGCAGTTGAAGCTGTAGAAGAGAAGGCGGAAGAGATCGCTGAAAATGTTGAAGAAACTGTAGCTGAGATGGATGCAGAAGTAGATGAACATATAGATACCATGAAAAAACATGATGCGGCTAAAATATTGGTACAAAAAGCAAAGATCATTGTGAAAGATGCTGAAGACCAACTGGAAGAGTGTAAACTTTTACTTGCAAGTGATCTTGAAGATTATGAAAAAGCAAAGCAGGAGCTGAAAGAGAATGGCCTGAGTGAAAGTGAAATACTCCTTGAGCAATTAGGCTATAAAGCTGAAGAGGAAGAGAACAGTGACAGTACCGAAGACACAGTGATCTTCGAACCTAAAGAGGAATTGGAACCAATTGTGATCGAGGATGTTTCGAGCGGAAGTTTTACAGGGATCTTACTTGCCTTGATCGCCGGATTTATGACCCTTGCAGGTATGATCTATCTGGCTACTGAGAAAACTGCTATGACGCTGGATGTTTCCAAAGTACCTACTGTCGAGACCATGAATCCTGTCATGCAATGGTATGCTTCCCTTATAGGAATGGAAAGTAACCCTATGGCAGGAGGAGCAATGATCGTTGTGGCTGTCTTGTTGGTAATGTGGATCGTTTACAAGATCCGTGTGAGTCTCAAGGCAAGCAGTAATTTACAGATGGCAAAAGCACAGCTTGAAGCAGCTGAGGAGTATACGAGACAAAAAGGTACCTGTAAAGAGGAGATGGACAAAGTAGATGCCTATATCCATGATGCCATTAAAACTTTGAAAACCTATGAAGTGGTTTTACATGAGCAGAAAGCAAAACTTGAGAGAATTTTACATATAGAGCATGATAAGATCGAAAACGCAGATTTCCACCACAAATCGAACATGGAGATGAAAGATACAAGCGAATTGATCCATGCCATTAAGGATTTTATGTCTGTACCGATGTCGGAAGAGGGAAAACTCTCCGGTAAAAGCAGTCTTTTCCTTCACAGAGCTAAAAGCAAAGTACAGAAAGTACTTGACAGATTTTATTAATAGTTGTGTTAGATACTACAAGGGAAGAGACCGAGCAGTATCTTGCATTGACTTAAAAATTGTAATTGGCTATGAGTCTGAATTGATCATAGTCATTCAGGGGATCACCCTCTTCATTTGTCCCTGCATCAAAACTCACAGAAGCATAGGCTGCTGTGAGTGATAATTTTTTACTGAAAGTATAGTCGATCACTGCATCGATCTCTTTTGATCCATAGCTGGAATGATCTTCCGCTTCAAAATTTCCATAAGCAATACCTGCATGCAAACCGTCAATACCGATCTTCTCAAAATGGAATCCTGCACCTATTATCCATGCACTTCCTGCCATACCGATGGCATCCAATGTCTGGTCTTCCATAGAAGTGAAGAGAGGCCCGCCACCAAGACTCAGTCCTGTTGCACCGGTAGTTCCATGGTCACGGTTGTAGGCTGCAAGTATATGTATACCTATATCTTCAGCGGCAAATTCAACACTGACACCAAATGTTCCTGCATCCTGTTCTCCCAATAGTGTGGCTCCTGTCTCTTTGCTTCCGTCATACTGAAGACCGAATGTCAGGCTTCTCTCTTCGGCGAAGACATAGGCATATCCCGCTTCAGCGTACATTACATTGGCCACATTGTTGTAGTTGTAATACCAGAGGCTCAGTGTCAGATCTTTTATCCCTTCATAGATGGCTGATGCATAGGCTATCCCCTCTGTTTCCTCACTGCTTCCAAGGGGTTCCCAAACCTTTACGAATTTGGCTGCATCCACACCATTC
>CAZCBU010000256.1:0-3111 GCA_964496995.1 uncultured Sulfurovum sp. | reverse complement strand
TTTGTCAATGATATAGGCTGCTGCCTGCTGACCACGTACAGAGTTTCCGTACTTGTCAAGCGGCGGAGAGACTACACCGATCCCCATTTTACCCGGAACGATCGCTAAAATACCTCCACCAACACCAGATTTGGCAGGTGTTCCTGTAAGGTACAACCAGTCACCGGCATTGTCATAAAGACCAGCTGTTGCCATAACTGCCAATATCTTTGATACATATTTACTGTCGATCACTTTTTTGCCTGTAACCGGATTTACTCCATGGTTGGCGAATGTTGCGCCCATTACCCCAAGATCATGTGCAGAGACATTGACTGAACATTGTTTCGTATAAACGGTGGTTGCTTCTAACGGATCTGATCCCATTCTTCCGTAAGCATCCAAGAGTTTTGAGATCGCTTGGTTTCTTTTGTTGTCATTGACTTCTGAATCATAGACAACATCGTTAAACCCGAGTTTCTTACCTGCAAAGTCATCCATATTTGCATAGATCTTTGCCCATCTCTCTTTAGAGTCTTTCGCTTCTACCCATGATGTAGACTGGATCGCACCGGCATTTACAAAAGGATTGGAAGCAGAACCCCCGTGTTGCTCAATAGCTATGATGGAGTTAAATGCCAAACCTGTTGCATTCACCCCGATCTTTTCCTGAATGAACTTTTCACCTTTTTCCTGCATCACTTTTGCAGCAGTGAATACTTTAGAGATGGACTGGATAGATACAACCTCTTTTGTATCACCTATTTCATAGACTTTTCCGTCCGGAGTTACAAGTGTAATACCGAATATCTTTGAGTCCACAACGGCAAGTGCTTTAATATAGTCAGCATTCTTACCGTCCTGGTTGTCTTTGAACTTTTCATAAGCTTCTTTAAGGACAGCATTGATGCGCTCTTCAGTTAAAGAAGTTTTCTGTACAGCCTGTGTCTTCACTTCCGTAGTCAAAGGGCCTTTTGCCTCCACCGCAGTTGTACTCATCAATATCAATGAGGCACATGCCACAGAGAGTGTCATAACCCCCTTCTTTAAAAAATTCTGCTTTTTAGATACTTTTTCCATAACTCTCTCCTTTTAATTTTTAGTCTTTACAAAGTTATCATACATAATATTAGCATAGCAAAATAAGAAAAAAGTTTAAACATGACAACTAATTATAAAATCAGCATCATCCATGCGGTACCTATGGTCAAAAAGACCAAAGTATTGACTGCGGTCACAATACCACCTATTTTATAAACCTCTCCCGCTTCTATGTAACCGGAACCTGTATAGATCACGTTGGCAGAAGAACCCTGCGGTGTAATGATAGCATTGAAATTGGTCGCAAAGAGTAACATATAAGCCATCATTTCTGTGGGAACCCCCGCTTTGATCGCCACACCAAGAAAGACAGAGAAAAGTGCCAGCATCTGCGCAGTCTGAGAGACGAAGAAATAGTGTATCAGAACATATCCCACAATGAGAGACACATAGACCACAGGCCAGGAAAAACCGGCCACGGAAGTAGAGATATGATCCCCCACCCACCCCATAAAGCCAAGCTCATTCAAATATTTGGACATAGAATAAAGGATGGCGAACCATACCAGCGTACCCAGAGCATTCCCCTCATTTCGAAGATCTTCCAAGGTAAAGATATTGGTGACCATCAAAATACCAAGACCAAGAAAAGCCACTGCTGTTTTGTCAAGCCCCCAGGCACCGGACATGACCCAGAGCGTGACCATTCCTATGAATGTCCCTGCCATGATCCACTCATTCTTATGGACCGGGCCCATTTTGTCCAATGCTTCCTGTGCTATTGCCGGCGCTTCCGGTGTCTCTTTCAGTTCAGGAGGATAGATCTTGAAGATCACCCAGGGTACAAGAAAATAGAGGACCAATACAGGTACCGAGGCAGCCAATGCCCAGGAACCGTAAGAGATATCGATGCCCACCTCTTTTGCCATCTTTGCTCCTGCGGGGTTTGCTGCCATGGCAGTAAGCCAAAGTGTTGATGAGAGAGTAAGCCCTGCCATGGAAGTCATCATCAGAAATGAACCGATCTTTTTACGTGTGCCGTCTGCCACTTTAGACCCGCTGTCTGCCGCCAAAGCATTGACAATGGGGTATAAGACACCTGAACGTGCGGTATTGCTCGGAAAAGCCGGAGAGATGAACATATCTGCTGCGACGATGGAGTAACCAAGCTTTAAACTCGATGTACCGAATTTTCTAATGATCAAAAAGGCAATACGTTTACCCAAACCGGACTTGATCACCCCTCTTGCGATCAGAAAAGCAACAATGATCAAGAGTATGAACTCTTCAGAAAATCCGCTGTATGCCTGTTTTGTTGTCAATGTGCCGGTCAGAACCACGGTTGCCAAAGCGATGATGGAAGAGGTAAAAATAGGCATGGCATTAATGATCACGGCAAAGATCGCAGTAATGAAAACAGCGAAAAGATGCCAGGCCTGTGTCTCAAGTCCTTGTGGCGTTGGAATAAACCAAATGATGAGTCCGACAAGCAGGACAGTTAACTGCAGCCAATGCTTTTTTATGGTTTTTTTAGGATGGTGTGACATATGCGTTCCTTTAGCAAATTGTTATAAATGATATTATCATAGATCTTTTATATCCTGGACGATCCAGGATTTTTCCAGTATCAGTCTGTCATCTGAAAAGATCTGACCGACAAATCTGTCTCCCACATGATAGGTACCTACCCCTTTGGGTGTACCGGTCATAATGACATCATTGTCCTCAAAGCTCATAAAAGAGTCTATCTCAGAGAGCATGACAGCAGGTTTGTACATCATAAGATCATAGGTGGCGAACTGTATCAGTGAATCATTGATAAAAAGTTTCATCTCAAGGGTAGTGACATCACCACTGTAGGGAACAAACTCGCTCAAAACAGCTGAATGGTCGAATGCTTTGGCTCTCTCCCAGGGCAGACCTTTGGACTTCAAATGGTTCTGTATATCGGCATGGGTCAGATCCAAACCAAACCCTATACCGGCTATTTGACTGTTTTGAATTAAAAAACAGATCTCACCCTCAAAACGGCAATGTTCGGAGAAATAATAAAGCGTATCGTCAATAGCCGAATTGGGTTTGTTGAAGACC
>CAZCBU010000255.1:0-5479 GCA_964496995.1 uncultured Sulfurovum sp. | reverse complement strand
ATCGGTTTGGCACTGGGTGCCGATATGGGCTTGGATATCCCGCTTGTTATTGCTGCAGTGATCTCCGGAGGGATCTTCGGAGATCATGCCTCGCCTATCTCCGATACCACGATCATCTCATCCATGGCAGCAGGCTGTGACCATGTGGAACATGTGCGGACACAGTTGCCTTATGCCCTCTTAGGCGGTATTTTAGCTTCCATTGCCTTCTTCATTGCTACCTGGGTGACACTGTAATGCCAAAAGTACTCTATCTCCTGCGCCATGCCAAATCTTCATGGAAAGACATCTCTTTGAAAGATTTTGACCGTCCTCTGAACAAACGGGGGAAACGTGATGCACCGTTTATGGCAGAGAAGATGTCCCATATGGGTATTCATCCGGAGATCATCCTATCCAGTCCTGCCAAACGTGCTAAGAAAACAGCAAAGATATTTGCAACTACATTAAATACTGAACTACACCTGGAAGAGAGTCTTTATGAGGCAGGCATTGATACAATGACCGGACTCATCCAAAAAGCATATGAAAAGCATGATGAAATCATGATCGTAGGGCATAATCCTGAACTGACCCTGCTCAATGACCTGCTTTCCGATAAAGAGATCTTTAATATACCCACGACAGGTATTGTGGCTATCTCATTCCCCGATAGCACACTGAAAAACGGCAAACAGCTTTTCTACTACTTCCCCAAAGCCTTTGGAGAGAGCCAATGAAACTTTTAGTCTCAGCACTTGAACCCTCATCCAACCTCCATCTTAAAGAAGTCCTCAAACATACGCAGGATCTTGAACTTATCGGCATTTTTGACAAAAGTATCAAAGAAGGGACACCACTGCATGATATTTCAGAAATGGCGATCATGGGAGTGGTGGATGCCGTAAAAAAACTGCGTTGGTTCTTTAAGGTCGCAGATGAAATGGTGGCACTTGCAAAAGAGGCAGACAAGATCCTGCTGATGGATTCATCCGGCTTTAACCTACCTTTGGCAAAGAAACTCAAAGCAGCCTACCCGGAAAAAGAGATCATCTATTACATTCTTCCCCAGATCTGGGCAAGCCGTCCCAAACGTGCAGCAAAACTGGAACAGTACTGTGATCAGCTTCTGGGTATTCTTCCTTTTGAAATAGACTATTACCCCAAGCGAAAAGCCCGCTATATCGGTCATCCTCTTCTGGATGAGATCACAGTAAGTCACAGTTCAGACAGCAATACCATCGTTTTTATGCCCGGAAGCAGAAAAAGTGAGATCAACAGGCTTCTTCCTGTCTTTAGAGAAGTACGTAAAGCACTTCCGGATAAAAAAGCCGTACTTATCATTCCCAGTACATTTACAGATGAAAAAATAGCTGCCTTTTATGGAGATATTTCCGAGTTTGAGATCAGCAGACATACCCAAAGTGCACTGGCTGATGCTGAGTTTGCCTTTATCTGTTCGGGTACAGCCACACTTGAAGCTGCACTCATCGGTACACCTTTTATCTTGAGTTATATTGCAAAAAAGATCGATTATTTTATTGCATTCAAACTCTTTGGTATTACCCAGATAGGGCTGGCAAATATCATTCTCACACATCACAACGATACAACACTGCATCCTGAACTTCTACAGGAAGAAGTTTCAGTTGACAATCTCCTCAAAGCATACTACAATACGGACCGCAAAAAATTTGCAGAAAAAGCGAAAGAACTCAAAGAGTATCTCGCATACGGAAGTTCACAAAATGTGGCAAAGATCATTATACAACCGTAAGGTATGTTTCCCAACATAGCGATGATTAGCCCTTACGGCGAAAGTTTTATTTTATACAAATTTTGATTACATGGTGCGTTGGGAAAGGCACCCTACACATATTTATAAAAAGAGGTCTTTATGCTCGTTCATATTTGCTGTGCCGTTGACAGCCATTATTTCTTACAAAAACTCCAGGAAGAGTATCCTGAAGAGAAACTCACCGGTTTTTTCTATGACCCCAATATCCATCCTTATTCAGAATATTACCTGAGACTGCTTGATGTAAAACGCAGCTGTAAAATGCTTGGCATCGAACTGATAGAGGGTGAATATGATTTTGAGAATTGGCTTGAAGCCGTACGCGGGCTCGAACATGAACCTGAAAAGGGTTCCCGTTGTTCCGTCTGTTTTGACAGACGTTTTGAGATCTCTGCCCAAAAAGCCTCTGAAATGGGAGAAACAAGCTTTACCTCCACCCTGCTTACCTCTCCCAAGAAATCACTCAAACAGCTACAGACTGCCGGAGATCTTCTGGCTGAAAAATACGGCATAACGTTTATTGCACCGGACTACAGAAAAGCTTCAGGAACACAGGAGCAGAATATCCTGGCAAAAGAAGATGCCCTTTACCGGCAGGACTACTGCGGATGTATGTACGGACTGAATATCCAGCGTGATCAGCAGAACAGACTTGCAGATGAACTGTTTGTACCGGTCTCGGGACAGATCCAGCCTGAATCTATTGAAGAACGTATCGAAATGTACGAAAAACGCTTAACACTGGAAGAGCAGCAGTTACCCTACAGGATCATCAAACAGCGTTTCCTGAACTGGCGTCTGAAGATGGCTGTTCTCCGGGTAAGAAAAGAGATGATCCCTGCCCATGTTCTACCCTATTCCACACTCAAAAGTGAATATACCAGAGGCAGAACAGAGTACACAACAGGTCATCTGCATCATATGAACCGTGATGAGATAAAATTCATCACTTTAGCATCATACAACCATCTCAATGAGACACAATACCAGACAGTAACAGAACTCATTTTCAACCCGCCCTCCTTTGACAAAGAGCTAGAACTGCGTTCTAAACTGGGTATGACAGCTTATGATCTTTCCACTGTTCTGGTTGTGCAAAATATACCGGAGAATAAAATAGAAATACATTTGCAAAGTACAACATATACTGACGTTAAAGAAGTATTGATCGAACTATAGATCCTAATAATTGTCTTTTTACCAACTTTTAGATAAAATATACCAAATTTTTATACAAAGGCTCACCAGTGCTTTATGACGTTGTTGATATTCAAAATATATTACCCCACAGATACCCTTTCCTGCTTGTAGACAGAATAACCAAACTGACTCCGGGTGAATATGTGGAAGGCTATAAGAATGTTTCTATCTCGGAACCGGTATTTCAGGGACATTTCCCGGATCACCCTATCTACCCCGGTGTGATGATCATTGAAGGTATGGCTCAGGCAGGCGGTGTTCTTGCATTTAAAAGTATGGACAATGCCACACAGGAAGAGATAGAAAACAAAGTCGTTTATTTTATGAGTATCGACAAAGCAAAATTCCGTGCGCCGGTAACCCCGGGTGACCAACTGGTCTACAAGATCGATGTGATCAAGAACAAAGGTGCTGTCTGGCAACTGGATGCAAAAGCCTATGTGGATGACAAAGTAGTTGCTCAGGCTGAACTTAAAGCCATGATCGTTGATAAGTAAAAAGTGTAGATCAAAATGTCCTTAATACACCCTTCTGCAGTGATCGACGATGGCGCCATTCTTGGTGAAAATGTCTCTGTAGGTCCCTTTGCATACATTGGACCACAGGTCAGGATCGGAGACGATACTACTGTTGCATCCCATGCTGTCATTGAAGGCCGAACGACCATTGGCAAGAATAACCGTATCTTTTCCCATTCTGCAGTAGGAACGATCCCCCAGGATCTGAAATATGACGGTGAATATGTCCAGCTTATTATTGGTAACAATAATACTATCAGAGAATTCACTCTGCTTAACCCCGGAACAAAAGGCGGAGGATCCATTACGAAGATCGGTAACGGGAATCTGCTCATGGGATATGTGCACCTGGGTCATGATGTGATCATCGGTGATCACTGTATCCTGGCAAACGGGGCAACACTGGCAGGACATGTCGAACTGGGTAACCATGTGGTTGTCGGCGGATTGACACCGATCCACCAGTTCGTACATATCGGTGATTATGCCATGGTCGGCGGAGCAAGTGCACTGGCGCAGGATATTCCTCCTTTCTGTATGGCAGAGGGAAACCGTGCTACACTGCGGGGATTGAACCTTACAGGGCTAAGAAGAAAAGTAGACCGAGAAGAGATCAATGCCCTGAAATCAGCATATAGAGAACTTTTTGAACAGGGTAACCCGCTTCAGGAAGTGGCCCAGACACTTTTTGAAACGAGTACGTCTGAAAAAGTAAAAACCCTCTGTGAATTCATCAAGACCTCCAAACGTGGTATACCATTTACAAGAAACAATAGAATAGAAAAATAGAAAAGATTAGGATCAAATATGTCAATTAAAGAATGTTCTTTCTGTACCGCTGCAGAAAGTGAAGAAAACCCGCTTATTGCCGGTGATAATGTTTATATATGTTCAAACTGCGTGGTATCGGCCTATAAGATCCTCTTTGGTGAAGAAGATCAGGAAGAAGCAAAAGCAGATATCGGAGCACATACGCTCTATACACCCAAAGAGATCCATGCACTTCTCAATGAATATATCATCGGTCAGGAAAATGCAAAGAAAACCCTTTCTGTTGCCGTCTATAACCACTATAAACGTCTTTTCAGGGATATGCCGGAAGATGATACGCAAATTGCAAAATCAAACGTCCTTCTTATCGGGCCGACCGGTTCAGGGAAAACACTTCTGGCTCAGACCATTGCACGTTTTCTCAATGTGCCTATTGCCATTGCAGATGCAACCAATCTGACGGAAGCAGGATATGTGGGTGAAGATGTCGAAAATATTTTGACCAAACTACTGATGGCAGCTGACGGGGACCCGAAGCTTGCCGAACAGGGTATCGTCTTTATCGATGAAGTGGACAAGATCGCCAGAATGGGTGAGAACCGTTCCATCACCCGTGATGTTTCCGGTGAAGGTGTACAGCAGGCTTTACTTAAACTGATAGAAGGTTCGGTAGTGAACATCCCGCCCAAAGGCGGACGTAAACATCCGAACCAGGATTTCATACAGATAGATACATCCAATATCCTTTTCATTTGCGGTGGGGCATTTGACGGACTTAATGATATACTGAAAAGAAGACTCGGTTCCAATACTTTAGGATTCGGTCAGACAAAACGTTCCAAAAAAGAAGAAGAGAATCTTCTTCATCTTGTTGAGTCCGATGACCTTGTACAATTTGGTATTATTCCTGAGTTAATCGGTCGTTTACATGTTTTCGCTACACTTGGTGAGATTTCAAAAGAAGATATGGTACGTATTTTGGTAGAACCCAAAAATGCTTTGATCAAACAGTATCAGAAACTTTTTGAGATTGATGATGTTAAATTGAGCTTTGAAGAAGAAGCATTGTCACTGATCGCACAAAAAGCACTAAACACAAAAACCTTTTCAAGATGATTACGTTCTATTCTTGAAGAAACCTAGTTGTATATTATGTATGAACTTTCTGAATTGGCAGAATATGAAGTGATCATTACATAAGATGTTATTGAGA
>CAZCBU010000254.1:0-5876 GCA_964496995.1 uncultured Sulfurovum sp. | reverse complement strand
GAAATTCAATCTCCTGATGGGAAGACATCTCCAGCGTGCGTATGAGATAGATAAAGAACAGGCTGTATTGATGATGCCAATCCTTGAAGGGCTTGACGGTGTTCAGAAGATGAGTAAGTCTTTGAACAATTACATAGGTATTACCGAAGAAGCAAAAGATATTTATGCAAAAACACTGTCTGTATCTGATGACCTGATGTGGCGTTATTATGAGCTTTTGAGTGAAAGATCACTTAAAGAGATCGCAAGTCTGAAAGAGGATGTGAAGAACGGTACACTGCATCCGAAAGTTGCCAAAGAAAATCTGGCTCTTGAGCTTGTTACAAGA
The DNA here is from genome assembly GCA_964496995.1 of uncultured Sulfurovum sp. Taxonomy (GTDB): domain Bacteria; phylum Campylobacterota; class Campylobacteria; order Campylobacterales; family Sulfurovaceae; genus Sulfurovum. The sequence goes on along the minus strand of CAZCBU010000254.1, from coordinate 5,548 downwards.
TTCTATAATGAAGAATCGGCTACACTAGCCAAAGCAGAATTCGACAATGTATTCAAGTCAAATCAGCTTCCGTCCGATATGAATGAAATTGAAGCGGAAGAGGGGATCTGGATCTGTAAAGCGCTTGTGGATGCAGGTATTGAACCCTCAACATCACAGGCGAGAAGAGATATTAAGCAGAATGCAGTCTCTGTGAATCAGGAAAAAATATCTGATGAAAAGTTAAATCTTAGTGCGGGAGAGTATATCCTGCAGGTTGGAAAACGTAAATTTGCAAGAGTAAAGGTAGGATAATGGAATTTAAATCTTTGAAGATCGGAAAATATACGATCGAAAAACCTATTGTTCAAGGTGGAATGGGTGTCGGTATCTCCTGGGACCAGTTGGCAGGAACAGTAAGTAAAGAAGGTGCTTTGGGTGTGATCTCTTCTGTAGGTACAGGGGTATATAAAAACCGTGAATTTACAGCACATGTGGCTAAGCATGGTCAACCCATTGAAGCAGATAATTTCTATTCAGGTGATGTCCTTAAAATAATTTTTGAAAATGCCAGAAAAATATGTGGGGATAAACCTTTGGCATGTAATGTGCTATACGCTTCAAGTGACTATAACAGGATCGTAAAAGATGCCTGTGAAGCCGGTGCCGATATGATCATTACCGGAGCAGGTCTGCCTCTTACTATGCCTGATGCAACCAAAGATTATCCGGATGTTGCGCTTATCCCTATTGTCTCAACGGCAAAAGCATTGAGAATATTATGTAGAAGATGGAAAAAGACACATGACCGACTGCCGGATGCTGTTATTGTTGAAGGTCCGTTGAGTGGGGGTCACCAGGGTTTTAAATATGATGAGTGCTTCCTTCCCGAAAATCAGCTGGAAGAAATCTTACCGCCTGTCATAGAAGAGGCAAAAAACTGGGGATCAATGCCTGTGATCGCAGCAGGTGGTATCTGGGATCATGACGATATTGTCAAAATGATGGAACTTGGTGCTGCCGGAGTACAGATGGGTACACGGTTTATCGGTACTTTTGAGTGTGACGCCCATGAGAATTTCAAGCAAGTTATTTTGGATGCAAAAGAGGAAGATATCAAGCTTTTGAAATCGCCGGTAGGATACCCTGCACGTGGTGTTAAAACACATCTTCAAGAGATGATCGAAGAGAAGACAGCCCCTAAGATCGCATGTATATCAAACTGTGTTGCACCATGTAATAGAGGAGAAGAAGCCAAAATAGTCGGCTACTGTATTGCAGACAGACTTTCTGATGCTTATGATGGAAAAACAGAAAGTGGACTTTTCTTCACCGGTGCGAATGGGTATAGACTCAACGAGATCATTACGGTCAAAGAACTGATCGATAAACTGATGCATGGTGAAGACAGCTAGTGTGAAACTCATAAAATTCCTGCTACTGTTGATCTTCGTATCAACTTCTCTTTACTCTTCCATTGCTGTGTTAAAAAAAGCAGAGCTTAAAAATGGAGAGTTACGATTACAGTTCGACAAATCCTATAACAAAAGAAATATCAGAGCAAGGGTCTTCAAACATCCGTACAGACGGGTCTTTGATATTCCTGATGCCCGTTTGGCCTCCAGAAGAGTGGGAAGAAATCTGCACAGTTCACATTGTCGATCGATACGCATTTCCCAATATAAAAAATCTGTTGTACGTATTGTGATTGAAGCAGACAAGGCTTATAACTGTGAAGCATACAGACCGCTGTTCTCCTACATGTCCTACCATATACCGCTGCCGAAATACAAAAGTAAAAAGCGCTCAGGTTATGCAAAGAAAAAAAGTACTTCTGTCAAAAAAACCAAGCAGAAAAAAAGAAAGACAAAACACACTGTCAAGGTAAAACCTGCAGCAGCTAAGAGAGCAAAAAAAACAGAAGCCTATATTTTGCCGACCCCTGTAGTAAGCGGGAGCAATAAAGGTACAAGGATCGTTATTGACGCCGGGCACGGGGGGCACGATTCCGGTGCGGTAGGCGGTAAAAAACGCGAGAAGGACCTTGTCCTTCAAATTGCCAAACGCTTGAACAGACAGTTGGTAAAACGCGGATACAGAGTCTATATGACACGTGCCTCCGACCGCTTTCTAAAACTGCCGCAGCGTACAAAGATCGCAGACAGAAAAGATGCCAAAGTTTTTATCTCCATTCATGCCAACTCTGTACCGAAGAGAAAACGAAATAAGATCCAAGGGGTAGAAACTTTCTTCTTGCAAAATACCAGAGATGCAAAATCCCAGCGTATTGCGGCGCGTGAAAACAAAGCGGTTCTGCAAGGAGCAGGCAGTTCTCTGAGTAAAAAAGTCATTATTGATTCTGTGTTGAACGGTCCGAAGATCGTGCAGTCGAACAAATTGGCCATTGATGTGCAAAAGCGTATCATGACCAATCTGCACAGTCAATACAGAGGGGTGAGAGACGGGGGTGTAAGGCATGCACCATTCTGGGTGCTGGTAGGTGCCAGCCGTCCTTCGATACTGGTTGAAGTAGGGTATATCTCCCATCCGAAAGAACGTAAACGACTGTTCACTCCAAAATATCAGGAGCTCATTGCAAAGGGAATTGCAGAAGGTGTAGAAAATTATTTGAATAACAGAAAAAAAGAGATAGAATTCTAATGGTTATTTATATAAGGATATTTGAATGATGGTTATTAAAAGAGTGTTTGTATGGTTGGGTATATCCCTTTTATTTGTTGGGTGCATAGGACCCGGTGCAAACAGATCAGACAGTCTCATTGTGATAGATGCCGGTCATGGCGGGCATGACTGTGGCGCACTTTGTGGTGGGAAACAGGAAAAAGACCTGGTATTGCAGATCACAAAAAGATTGCAAAAAGAGTTCAGATCCCAGGGGTACAGAGTTTATATGACCCGGGGGAATGACAGATTCCTTAAGCTGGGTGAGCGTACCAAGATAGCAGACAAGATGGATGCCAAAGTTTTCATCTCTATCCATGCCAATGCCATTTCAAATAAAAGCCGCTTTGAAGTGGCAGAAGGGATAGAGACCTATTTCCTTCAAAAAACAAGAGATGAACGTTCACAGCGTATTGCTGCACGGGAAAATGCTGCGGTACTTCAGGGAACGGATTCTTTAAGTCAGAATGTGATCATTGACTCTGTCCTTAACGGGCCGAAGATCGTTGAGTCCAATAAGCTGGCATTGGATGTGCAGAAAAATATTATGAAAAAAATAAAAAGACGTTATCCTGATGCAAAGAACGGAGGTGCAAGACCGGCACCGTTCTATGTACTTGTGGGTGCAAGCAGACCGTCGATCCTTGTGGAAGTAGGGTATATCACCAATACCAAAGAGAGACAGAGACTCTTTACTTCGGATTATCAGGAACGCATAGCAGAGGGTATTGTAGAAGGTGTCAGTAAATACCTTGACAACAGAAAAAGAGAAACAGGGATCTAATATGAAAAAAATAGTAGTAGCGTTGGCAGTTTTGAGTGCAAGTATATTGGCAGTAGAGACAGGTAAAGTACCTGCTCCCGTAACCATCTCCGGTGACAAAGGCGGAAAAACGGATGGTTCGGCATGGACTTCTTCTTCCTTAAAAGGAAAAGTGCATATTGTCTTTTATGTGGATCCGGATAAAAAAGACTTGAATGAAGCATTGAGCAAAACGTTGAAAAAACGTCATTTTGACAGAAGCAAATATGCTTCGGTCGCCATTGTTAATCTTGCGGCGACATGGATGCCCAATGCTCTCATTGAGTCCAAACTGAAGAGCAAGCAAAAAGAGTTTCCCGATACGACTTACGTAAAAGACAAAAAGAAAGTATTGGTAAAGAAATGGGCTTTGGCTGATGATAATTCGGATATTCTTATTTTTGATAAACAAGGAAAGTTGATCTATAAAAAATTTGGTAAACTCTCCAAATCCGAAATTACTAAAGTACTTGCTCTGATAGAGGCAAACCTGTAGTATTCTGACAAGAGAGCTGATAGTCTACCATTTTTTTGAATGGCAGTAAAAAATCTTTCAGCTTTTCATCTTCAATATCTTCTATCTGATGGCTGTTCAGCAATTGTAAAAAAGACAAAGTAGATTCCATCGTGCTTAGACAGTACTCTTTAGGCTGTTGTTTGAATGTAAATCCTGATACTTCTTCATGGCTAAAAGAGACCTTTGGCAAAGTATCTATGTTTGGACTTGCTGTCAATATGGCTTTTGAGCATGGCCAGGTCGCATCAATGAGAAATACCACGGTCTGTTTTTTTTCACATCCTATTTTCTTTTCATTCAAATTGATACTTTTTTCATCTGGATAGAGTACATAGCAACTGTTTTTAGGATCATTGATGATCTGATTAATTGTTTTGTGCTCACTAAAATCCACTCCTACATGAATCTCACAATTTTTTAAAGAGAGGTTTGTAAAATGGCCTGTACCGTTTTTGGTCTTTTTGAACTCTTTGGTATGCATGAGAATGATGAACCTGGTTTTGGTTTCAATGGGAGTAATGTACTCGCACATACAAGAACTCTCCGGTCTGTAGCAACGGTAGCAGACTGTCCTGTTTTCAGTTCTCATGGTGATAATGCTTCTTGAACCATAGATAATAAAAGGCCGTTAAAATAAATCCGATCCCCAAAGTCAATGTAATGGTTTGCAATGAGATACCGCTTTTTGATGCATAACCAATGAAGAGTGCGGTAGCAACATTGGAGAGCATAAAGAACATATCATTATAGGAAATAACTCTTCCCATATATTGGGCTTCTGTCTCCTCCTGAATAAGCAGATAGGTATAGGACCAGAGTGTGGTGACAAAGAATCCTGTAACAAACAGGCCGATAAGAGCTAAGTAAAAGTGATATTCCAGCGTTGACCATAATATGATGGCCAAACCCTGCAGTATGAAAAAATAGTGAAGAGTATTTTTGGATATAAGCTTGCCAATGATAAAAGGTCCGATCATCAGACCTATGGCACGGGTGGCATTCATGAGTCCAATAGCAAGAGGTACGGCAATGAGCTCTTTGTATTGAAAGTCTGCCAGCAAGGTAATGAGTGCATCAAAAGAGGTAAGACCAATGGATGCATGCAGCAAAATAAGGTGCAGGATCTTCCGTTTTGATTTAATATAGGCAAAACCGTCGGTGAACATTTTCCAGTTTGAATCACTATGTATTTTAGGTTCAAGTGAAAGTTTCAGACCCAGGAGAATGAACACCGCCATAGAATAAAGCAAAGCATCTATCATAAAAGCTGTATCATATCCCAAATAGTAGGTAACTATCCCGCCTACAGCCATACCGAATGCATAGGTGAAAGACCAGATAATAGAGTGTATTTCATTGGTGTTTTTAAGCATCTTGTCTTTAACGATCTTTGGGAAGAGTGCCATTTCTGCGGAAAAAAGCAGGGATGCAGCTGCTGAACGTATGAAAATGAGTATCATCAATAGCCAGACATGATCCAGAGAATTGATGAGTAGAAAACCTAAAGTCATGGCTATCTCTATGAGTAAAAGGCTTAACATCAGTTTTTTAAAATCAATACGGTCAAT
>CAZCBU010000253.1:0-5347 GCA_964496995.1 uncultured Sulfurovum sp. | reverse complement strand
CAGGCCTCTGGCAGTGGCAACATCACTGACAAAAAGGTCATAAGTATCTTTGGTCAGAGTTTCTAGTTCGGCACGTTCGGCATCTGTCCATTGCCTTGTAGGGGTACCTGCTTCTTTATAGGTACCCTGTTTTACGACTTGTGTTTTGACGCCAACGGTCTCCATGAGTTTGGAAATATCCGCACTCTCCATAATGACACCGATCGAGCCAACGATCGAACCGGGATTGGCAATGATCTTTTTTGCATAGATTGAACTGTAATAACTTCCGCTGGCCATAATACCTGAAGCATAGGCTATGACCGGTTTCTGTGTCTGTAACTCTTTAATGGCATAGGCTATTTCGATGGAAGGGGGAACAGCGCCGCCCGGAGAGTTGACATTAAGCAGGACCCCTTTGATATGTTTGTCTTTTTGTGCCTCTTTGATCTCTTTGAGTATTTTATCGGCAGACATGATCGGTCCTGTAAGTTTGATCTCCTGCAGGTTCGCCGTTTCCAGCGGGGTGGATGAATCGGGCATGAAAACAACCAGGGCAATGAGCAGGAAGAGCATGCCTTTAAAGTGATCACCGATCCATTTGATGGTTTTTCCCAGTGCATTAAACATGTTTTTCTCCATTGATATAAACTTGTGAAACTTTTTTGGTATGCAAGACGGTCCAAAGGGCTATCTCTTCTTCTCTTTTTGGTGCTTCTCGCAGGGTGACGACAGCGAAGTCTGCCAACTTTCCAACTTCTATTTTCCCGCAATCAAGTCCCAGTATATCTGCAGCATCTGATGTTACGGTTTGAATCAGTTTTCTGGAAAGTTCCTGTATGGGAGCCTGATGGTGCAGCATGACCGCTGCCCTGAGTTCATCGAAAATATTGAGTGAGTCATTGGAGCTTAAACCGTCTGTGGCCACGGTATAGGGGATATTCAATGCGTTAAGATCTTCGATCCTGAGTCTGCCGCATCCCAGATATCGGTTTGATCGGGGGCAATGTGCCACAGAGTGTCCTTTGGAAGCCAAATGTTCCAACTCCTCTTTTGTCGTTTGTACCGCATGGGTAAAGTGGGTGGGGTAGGTGTCAAAAGCAACCATGAATTCTTGAATAGTCGTTACCGGGGTCGAAGTGTTGAAATACTTTTCAAAAAACAGTTTCAATTCTCCTTCTCCCTTTTCCAGCCACTCTCTTTCTGCCTGTGATTCAAGGAAGTGTGCAGAGAGGGGCATTTTGTTTTGCTTTGCAACTGTAACTGCTTTTTGTAAAATGACGGGATGTACTGAATAGGGGGAATGGATGGCGATAGCCGGTGTGATGAAGGAAGAGGCCTCACAACTCTGTGAAGCCTTGACACGCTCAAGAAAATCACCATAAAGCATATCGGCATACTGGGCATTTGATCCTATGAGTTCATTGAAAAAGACCACACGTTGCGGTGCTTTTTCACAAACTTCAAGTTCATTTCCAAAGCTTGATATGGCCCCGAATGTTGTAGTACCGGAATGCAGCATTGCATGGCACTCATTCAGCATCATTGCATTGTCACAACAGTTGACAAGATCTTCACGATGTTCTATGACCGTGTCAAGCCAGGGCATGAATGAGCCGTATTTTAAAGAGGTCTTGTTGGCTGAGAATTCCAAATGTACGTGAGTATTGATGAACCCGGGGTAAATGACAGAGTTGGTTTCACTCTCTATGATTTCTGCATCTGTGTATGTGTTTTTTAAGTTTTCAAGGCTGTCAATGGCCTGTATGGTGTCGGTAAAAGCGACAGCTGAATTTTGTATATACCCATGGGGAGTATAAATATAGTCAGCAACTAATATCTTCATGATGATCCTTCTTTGCGGGAACGCTTTTTTTTGGCTAATATTAATTCTATTTAGATAAAATAATACCCAAATTATATAAATAAGGTAATCGTATGAAAATAGTAGTAATCCAAGGTCCAAACTTAAATATGCTCGGTATTAGAGAACAAAATATCTATGGTTCAATGAAACTGGAAGATATCCATGGTCAAATGAAGTCGTATGCAGAGCAGAACAAGTTGGAAATTGAATTTTTTCAGAGCAATTTAGAGGGTGAGATCGTAGATCGTATCCAGGAGTGTATCGGTGATGCGGATGGTATCATCATCAATCCGGCAGCCTATACCCATACATCTATTGCGATCCGTGATGCGATCTCTGCGGTACAGCTTCCAACACTTGAAGTACATCTTTCAAACATTCACCAGAGAGAAGAGTTTAGACACAAGTCATTGATAGCACCTGTATGTGCAGGTCAGATCCTTGGAATGGGGCCGTTCGGTTACCACTTGGCGATGGTCGGTATGACTCAGATCCTTAACGAAGTAGCGGCAATGAAACAGCACCAGGCTAAAGCTCAGGCAGCAGCACAGGCAAAAGCGTAATCCTTCCCACTCCTTCTTTTTCCCATGCCCAGCATGGGAATCTATCTAACCAATTAAAAGTAAAATGTCGATCAATGTAAAAGGCTCTCCATGAATAATTACATGCTTAAAGATGAAAATGCGATCTATTATGAGTGTGGATACTCTTGCGATAATGCACTCTACCTGCGTTTGGGTTCTGAAGCCTTTTTTATTACAGACGGCCGATATACCATTGATGCAAAAGAACATGTACATGGAGCAAAAGTTGTTATTGGCGGTGATCTTTACGGAGAAGCCTTGGCGATACTGAAAAAAGCCAAAGTCAAAAAAGTACATTTTGATCCTAAAGAGTGGACGGTTGCCGGTTTTGAAAAACTGAGTTCAGAAAGCAGGATCATTTTCAAGCATACTCTGGATCTGTCACATAAAAAGCGCATCATTAAAAGTGATGATGAACTGAAGATACTTGCAAAGGCAGCGAAGCTTGGAAAAAAAGCTTTTAAAACGTTGGCAAAAGAGTTCAGAGAACATGGCTTCGGTGAAGATGAATTTACTTTGACGCACAGGGCCAAAGCAGTATTGGGTGATTTTGGAAAATATGATCTGAGTTTTGATCCTATCGTCGCGATCAATGCCAATGCTGCCAAGCCCCATGCCACACCGACAGCGACAACTTTGGCCAAAAATGATCTGCTGCTGGTCGATGCCGGGTTAAAATACAAGCGTTACTGCTCGGACAGAACACGTACAGTCCATGCAGACAAATATTTTACCTTTGATACCCATCAGCGATTTAAACGTAAAAAGATACAAAAAGCATATGACACTGTGCTGAAGGCACATGACAATGCCATAGAGAAGGCCCGCTCCGGTATGAAGGCAAAAAAAGTGGATGCTTTGACGCGTGATATTATTGTAAAAGCCGGTTTCGGTGAATATTATGTACACTCCACCGGGCATGGTGTCGGACTGGATATTCATGAAATGCCGTATATCTCTACCAAATCCGATACCATCATTGAAGACGGCATGGTCTATACCATTGAACCGGGTATTTATATGCCGGGTGAGTTCGGTATACGCATTGAAGATATGGTAGCTATGGTTGACGGTAAAGCAGTGGTGCTGTAGGGTGTTGTGCCCTCACAACACCCTGCGGGAGATAAAATGGTAAAAAGAAAAAGTTTATTTAAAAATCACACATTGGTCTTTACAGAACATTTCCCTTACCATAGAAAGATAAAGCGCAGTCATAAAAAGTACAAAGCCCTTCTGGGTATCGGCGGAAATGTCGGTGATGTTATCCGTCGCTTTGAACATCTGTTCCAATATCTGAAAACTTCAGGATCTGTAACGGTCATAGAAACTGCACCTGTCTTGAAGAACCCGCCTTTCGGGTACCTTGAACAGGATGATTTTTTTAATTCGCTGATATTGATAGAGACGAACTTGACACCAAGAGCGTTACTTCGGTATATTTTACGTGTTGAAAAAAAGTTTGGTCGCAAACGTCTTTTTAAAGACGGACCGAGAACTTTGGATATAGATATAATATTTTATGAAGATGTCAAAATGGATACAGAAGTCTTGACGATCCCGCATCCGGAGTGGATGAACCGTGCTTCTGTATTGATCCCTTTGTCAAAAATGAAGAATAAATTATAAAAGGTATGATGTATGATAAATGAAACCTTTGTGGCCTCAGATCCTAAAAGTGCCTATGAACAGGCAGTTGAAAAGTATGGAGAGGAACTCACTATTGTCTCTGCCAAGCAGTTGAGATATGATGATGGTGTACTTCGCTGTGAAGTGGTCATCGCAGTGCCGTCAGAACTGTTTATGGAGAGATCTTTTGGTGACCAGTCTTTTAAAGAAGAGAGTGAAGAGGAAGAGCTTATCTCTGAGATCGGTGAACTTAAAGCACAGCTTGAAGTCATGAAAGAGGGTGTCTTCAGTGATATAAGAGAGAATGATTCTGTTATCTCTGAAGTTAAGGGTCTGTTCATGAAAAAAGGTATTTCTGAAAAGTGGCTTGACGAAATTCTTAATTCACTCATTGGTACTACTCTTGTAGAAGAGAAAGAACTGCTTGCCTCTTATCTTATAGAAGAGATCGATGCAGCGTTGAAAGTCAAAGAAGAAGATATCGGTGGTGCTTTGAAGGTGATGATGCTGGTGGGACCTACAGGTGTCGGGAAGACAACGACCATTGCAAAACTTGCGGCAAGGTATGCCTACCTGATGGACAAACCGTACAAGGTAGCTCTGCTCAATCTTGACAGTTACAAGGTCGGAGCCATAGAACAGCTTGAACATTATGCGGATATTATGCAGATCGAACATATTGCTGTTTCATCGGTGGAGGATTTTCAGGAGAATCTGGAAAAACTGGAGCATTATGATGTTGTTCTTGTAGATACGGCAGGTATGTCCCCTTATGATACAAAAAAGTTCATTAAAACAGTAGAGTTCGTGAATTCTGAAACTGCCTTGCAAATGGAAGTGGATCTTGTCCTTTCCGCAACAGTGAAGTATGAAGATATGGAAGATATTTACAAAAATTTCTCTTTCCTGAATCTGGATTCTGTGATCATCTCCAAATTTGATGAGACAAAGCACTTTGGAACATTGTTGAATTTTATGCTCTTGTATAAACTTCCTATGAGTTATTTTTCTGTGGGACAGGAAGTTCCGGATGATCTTTTACTGGCAAACAAAGAGTATCTCCTGGAGAATTTTATCGGTGATGTGAATGAAGGGTGAGACACAGTCTGTTCATCTGCAGAAGATGATGCAGCAGCATAAACGCTATCCTGAATATGAACTTGCATTGCCGCTTTTTTCGATAAAGAAGAAAAATCTCAAAAAAATAGCTGAAGGAGATGTACTTCTTTTAGGGTTGGATTTTCTTGATCTTTTACTCTTGAAAGAGAGAGAGGTCTGTGCAAAACTTACT
>CAZCBU010000252.1:0-7104 GCA_964496995.1 uncultured Sulfurovum sp. | reverse complement strand
AGTTATCATCAGAAAAGCTGGTAAAGCAGCTGGTAAGTAAGGGGCGATAGTATGTTAAAAAGTATTCAAAAAAGAAAAAATAAACTTCGCGCTCAGAGAAAAGCAAGAGTTAGAGGTAAGATCTTCGGAACTGAAGAACTTCCAAGATTAACTGTGTTTAAATCAAACAAACACTTTTATGCTCAAGCGATCAATGATAACACAGGTGTAACGCTTGCTTCCGCTGACGGTAGAAAACTTGGTTTGAAAGTAAACCAGGAAGATGTGAAAAAAGTAGCTGCTGAAATGGCTAAAAATCTTGCTTCTAAAAACATTGAGAGTGTTGTATTCGACAGAAATGGTTACTTATACCATGGTGTTGTTGCGTCATTTGCTGATGCACTTAGAGAAGCCGGAATTAAGTTTTAAGGAAGCATGATGGAAAACAGAAATAACGAAGAAATCGAAAAAGAGTTTGAAGAAGTAATCGTAAATATCGGTCGTGTTACCAAAGTTGTTAAGGGTGGTAGAAGATTTAGATTTACTGCACTCGTAGTGATCGGTGACAAAAAAGGTACAGTAGGATACGGATTTGGTAAAGCCAAAGAAGTACCTGATGCGATCAAAAAAGCGGTAGATGATGCTCACAAAAACCTTGTAAAAGTAAATATCAAGGGAACGACAATTGCACATGACATTGAACATAAATTCAATGCCAGTAGAATTGTACTTAGACCAGCATCTGAAGGTACAGGTGTTATTGCCGGTGGTGCTGCCAGACCAGTACTTGAACTTGCGGGAATTCAAGATGTTCTCAGCAAATCAATCGGTTCTAACAACCCAAACAACCTAGTAAGAGCAACCATCCAAGCACTTACTAGAATCAAAGCGTAAGGGGTAATTATGGGTTTACATAATTTACAGCCGGCACCAGGTTCAACTCGCAACAGAAAAAGAGTTGGTCGTGGTCAAGGTTCAGGAACAGGTAAAACAGCCGGACGTGGTAACAAAGGTCAGAAATCAAGATCTGGTTACAGCAGAAAAAGAGGTTTTGAGGGTGGGCAAATGCCACTTTACAAAAGATTGCCTAAAGTTGGTTTCACATCTAAAGTTGAGAAGCCATATGTGATCAATGTAGAAAAGATCAAAGCGATCGCTGAGCTTGATGAGATCACTCTTGAGAGTATTGCATCTGTTCATAAATTGCAAAAAACAGTAAAAAGAGTTAAATTGATCGGAGCGTCTGCTAAAGACCTCGCAGCTAAGATCAAAGACGAAGCTGTTACAACAAGCGGAAAATAAGATGGGTAACGCTTTAACTCAAAAAATCCTCATTACGTTAGGATTCCTTTTTGCGTACAGAGTTTTAGCCTATATTCCAACTCCGGGTGTTGACCTGGGTGTTATCAAAGAGTTCTTTGATAGCAACTCAAACAATGCCCTTGGGATGATGAACATGTTCTCCGGTAATGCCGTTGAACGTTTAAGTATCATCTCCCTAGGTATTATGCCTTACATTACTGCCTCCATCGTTATGGAACTTCTCTCAGCCACTTTCCCAGCACTCGGACAAATGAAAAAAGAACGTGACGGTATGCAAAAATATATGCAGATCATTCGTTACTTTACTATTTTCATTACGGTTGTTCAGGCAATTGGTGTCTCTATGGGACTACAAAGTATGACAGGTAGAAGTGGGGCATCTGCGGTAATGATCGATCCGGTAATGTTTACGGTCTTGACAACATTCTCAATGTTGACAGGTACGATGTTACTCATGTGGATCGGTGAACAGATCACTCAAAAAGGTATTGGTAACGGTATATCGTTGATTATCTTTGCTGGTATTGTATCTGGATTACCGTCTGCGATCGGAAATACGATCAGGGCAGTGAATGCCGGAGAGATGAACTTCTTGTTGATCTTGGCTATTTTGGCAGTGATGCTTATTACAGTATTGGCAATTATCTATGTGGAGCTTGGGGAAAGAAGAGTACCTATCTCTTACTCAAGAAAAACCATTATGCAGAACCAGACAAAGAGAGTGATGAACTACATTCCTGTCAAGGTGAACCTTTCAGGTGTTATTCCTCCGATCTTCGCTTCTGCTGTATTGATGTTCCCGTTGACGATGTTACAGGCAAGTACAAACCCTTGGGTCACAGCGATCGCTGATACCTTGTCTCCAGGTGGTTTGGTCTTTAACATTACAACTTTCTTGTTGGTAATGTTCTTTGCATTCTTCTATGCTTCTATAGCATTTAATGCCAAAGACATTGCAGACAACTTGAAAAGACAGGGTGGATTTATTCCGGGTGTTAGACCTGGAGAACACACCAGAGACTTCTTGAATGAAGTGGCTAGTAGATTGACTGGTTCAGGTGCAATTTACCTTGCCATCATCTCAACAGTGCCATTTGCCATTATCTCAGGGATGGGTGCGTCATTCTACTTCGGTGGGGTTTCAGTACTGATCATTGTGCAAGTTGCACTTGATACCATGAGAAAAATAGAAGCACAAAGAACGATGAATCAATATGATACATTAGGAAATGTGGGTCTGTAATGGCTATTGCTATTAGAAAACCTGACGAGATCGCTAAGCTCAAACGAGCTGGCGAGATCGTTGGAAAAACACTTCAATATCTTCAAAACACAGTTAAGCCAGGAATGACACTTAAAGAAATAGATGCCTTAGGAGAGAAATATCTCCGTGATCTTGGAGCAGAACCATCGTTTTTAGGTCTTTACGGATTTACCGGTTCGGTATGTACTTCAGTCAATGAAGTGTGTATTCATGGTGTTCCAACTGATCAGGTTATTGAAGAAGGTGACATTCTTGGGCTGGATATCGGTACGAAACTGGATGGTTATTATGGTGATGCAGCCATCACTATGGCAGTGGGTAAGATCTCAGATGAAGATCAGGCTCTTATTGACTGTTCAAAAGATGCGCTTTATCATGCCATTGAATCTATCAAGCCGGGTATGCGTTTTAAAGAGTTGACCAAGGTACTTGAAGATTTTATCACTGAGAGAGGATTTGTTCCTCTACGTGATTATTGCGGGCACGGTATCGGTACCAAGCCGCATGATGAACCGAACATACCGAACTATCTTGAAGGAAAGCCCAACCAGGGTCCCAAGATCAAGAACGGTATGGTGTTCTGTCTGGAACCTATGGTCTGCAAGAAGAGTGGTACTCCGGTACTCCTGGAAGACAAATGGTCTGTTATATCTGATGATCAATGCAGAACGTCACACTATGAGCATCAGGTTGCTGTAGTAGACGGAAAAGCAGTGATCTTAACGGAAGCAAACGCTTCTTCATAATACTAACAAAGGAAATACAATGGCTAAAGATGATGTCATAGAGATTGACGGTAAAGTGGTAGAAGCGTTGCCAAATGCAACCTTCAGAGTCGAGTTGGACAATGGACATATCGTTCTTTGTCATATTGCAGGAAAAATGAGAATGCACTACATTAAAATTCTTCCAGGCGATACAGTAAAAGTGGAGCTTACTCCATACAGTCTTGATAAAGGCCGTATCACTTTCAGATACAAATAAAAATTCTAGCGTTCAACATTTAATGTTGAACGTTCAGAAAACTGCACAATCTTCTTCAAATAAAATACTTCTAAATCCATATAAGAGAACATTAATAAACTTTTCGGTATAATCCTCCTCCCTATTACTATAGGTATAGGAACTGCGCGAAGAATCTTTGATTAATTCCGCACCGATTACTCAAGGGTTGGATAGTGAAACTTCATCTATCCACGCAAAATAAAGGTAGTAATACCTAGGTGCAGGAACGTTATTCGTTCGATAATAATCACAGGAGTAACCAATGAAGGTTAGACCATCAGTAAAAAAGATGTGCGATGATTGTAAGATCATTAAGCGCAAGGGTATCGTACGCGTGATTTGTAAAAATCCAAAACATAAACAGAGACAAGGATAAACATGGCACGTATTGCAGGTGTTGATTTACCACAGAAAAAAAGAATTGAGTATGCACTTACTTATATTTATGGTATCGGTCTTACAACGTCAAGACAAATTCTTGATAGAACAGGGATCGACTATAATAAAAGAGTACATGAGATGACAGACGCTGAAGCAGCTACTATCCGTAATGATATTCAGGAAAATGTAATGGTTGAGGGTGATCTTCGTAAGAAAGTAACACTTGACATTAAAGCATTAATGGATCTGGGTAACTATAGAGGACTTAGACATAGAAGAGGACTTCCATGTCGTGGACAAAAAACAAAGACAAACGCGCGTACTAGAAAAGGTAAGCGTAAAACTGTCGGCGCAGCGTAAGGAGTAGTTAAGTATGGCTAAGAAAAAAGCAAAAAAAAGTATTGCTAAAGGTGTAGTGTACGTAGCTGCAACTTTTAACAATACTGTCATCACAGTAACAGATGAAATGGGTAACGTTATCTCTTGGAGTTCAGCAGGATCACTAGGATTTAAAGGTTCTAAAAAATCTACACCATTTGCGGCAGCAGAAGCAGTAGCGGATGCAATGAACAAAGCAAAAGAGAATGGTATCAAAGAAGTAGGAATTAAAGTTCAAGGTCCTGGTTCTGGTAGAGATACTGCTGTTAAAGCTATCGGTGCAACTGAGGGTATTCGTGTAACTTTCCTAAAAGATATCACACCACTTCCTCACAATGGTTGTAGACCACCGAAAAAACGTAGAGTATAAGAGAAGGGAATTAGTATGGCAAGATATAGAGGTCCCGTAGAGAGACTAGAAAGAAGACTAGGTGTTGATCTTGGATTAAAAGGTGAGAGAAGACTCGCTGGAAAATCTGCATTGGAAAAAAGACCATATGCTCCAGGACAACATGGACAAAGAAGAACAAAGATCAGTGAATACGGTCTACAACTTCAAGAGAAGCAAAAAGCTAAATTTATGTATGGTGTATCTGAAAAACAGTTTAGAGCATTGTATAAAGAAGCAAACTCAAAAGATGGAAACACAGGTTCGATCCTTATCCAACTTCTTGAGCAGAGACTTGACAACGTAGTTTACAGAATGGGTTTTGCAACGACTAGAGCGTCTGCCAGACAATTTGTAAACCATGGACATGTACTTGTTGACGGGAAAAGAGTAGATATCCCTTCATTCAGAGTAAAAGCAGGTCAGAAAATTGAGATCAGAGAGAAGAGTAAAACAAATCCTCAGATCCTTAGAGCGATCGAATTGACTAACCAGACTGGTATGGTTGAATGGGTTGATATGGACAAAGAGAAATTGTTCGGTCTTTTCACAAGAATTCCGGAAAGAGAAGAAATCGCAATCCCAGTTGAAGAGCGTCTAATCGTCGAGCTTTACTCTAAATAATACATAAGTAAAGGCTATTAATGAGAAAAATTAAAGTTGCACCATTTATGCCAACAGAGGTAGAAGTGAATGAGATCAGCGCAAACCGTGCTGAGATCATCGCTTATCCTTTTGAGAGTGGTTATGCTGTTACACTTGCGCACCCGTTGAGAAGACTTATTTTAGGTTCTTCTATCGGGTATGCACCTATTTCTGTAAAGATTGAAGGTGCTACACACGAGTTTGACAATATCAGAGGTATGCACGAAGATGTGGCTGTATTTATTATCAACCTTAAAAACATTCGTTTTAAAATTAAAGACGAAAGTGACAGAGTTGAACTCAAGTACAGTTTTTCCGGACATAAAGAAGTGACAGCTCAGGATCTTAACAATGATCAGATTGAAGTTGTAAATGGAGATCTTCCATTGGCTACTTTGAACGAAGATGCTGAACTTAACTTTACAGTGGTCATCTCAAAAGGTATTGGTTATGTTCCAAGTGAAGACCTTAGAGATGACGTAGCTGCAGATTCTATTGCATTGGATGCCTTTTTTACTCCGGTAAGAAAAGCAAACTATAAAATTGAGCCGGTACTTGTAGAAGACAACCCGAATTTTGAAAAGATCACGTTTGACATCGAAACAGATGCTCAGATCGGTCCGGTTGAAGCATTTACCAATGCTCTTGAAGTAATGAACAAACAGCTTTCTGTATTTAACGGTGTTCTTGATGTTGATATCTCTGTAACACCAGTGAAAAGAAGTCCTGATGACAGTGAACTTAAACCTTTCATGCAGACGGTAGACAGTCTTGGACTCAGTGCAAGATCTTTCAACTCACTTGACAGAGCAGGATTGAAATTCCTTGGTGAATTGGTATTGATGAGTGAAAATGAGATCAAGAATATTAAAAATCTTGGTAAAAAATCTCTTGATGAGATCAATGAGTGTCTTGTAGAGAACGGATTTGGTTCAGATTTTGAACTCGCAGATGTAACAAGAGCAAATCTTGTAAAGAAAATAGAAAGCCTTAAAGCGTAACTGCTTTAGGTTGAACAGTAAAGGACAGATATGAGACATAAGCATGGTTATCGTAAACTAAACAGAACGTCTTCTCACAGAGCAGCGCTTCTTAAAAACCTTTCTATTGCTTTGACAAAAGAAGGTAGGATCGAAACTACATTGCCAAAAGCCAAAGAGCTTAGAAGCTACTATGAAAAGTTGATCACAAAAGCATCAACAGGTGACTTCAATGCACACAGAGCTATTTTTGCAATGTTACAACACAAAGAGTGTACAAACACTATCGTGAATGAAATTGCACCTAAGTATGCAGACAGGAACGGTGGATATACTAGAATTATCAAAACTCGTATGAGAAAAGGTGATTCTGCACCAATGGCAATTATCGAACTCGTATAATTACCTTTTACACTTCAGTATTTCAAGGCTTATGCCTTGAGTGCTAACTTCTTTTTTATTTTTCAAACTTATTTCATTTTATTTACATTACTTTTTCGTTAACAGTATGTTACTGTTGATTCACAGTTCTTTACTATAATATAGTACTCTTTATAGAGATGAGATCAATAGAATCTATCTGGAGAACAGCGTTATAGCGTGTTATATGAAAATTTTTAAGGAAATTTCACTATTTTCCCAGAAAACCCTTGACAATAAATTAATCTGGTGCTATAATACGCGTCCAAGAACACATGGACCACTTACGAGTTGTAAGCGAGAGTGAACTTGAATGATCTTTGACAACCAAATATAAGTAA
>CAZCBU010000251.1:0-2839 GCA_964496995.1 uncultured Sulfurovum sp. | reverse complement strand
TATAAAAAATCTTATGTCAAGATATTTAAAGAGGATGGTGACCGGGTACGTACAGTGATCGCCAGAGTGGAGAGTAAAACGATTTTGGCCACCGAAGTGATGCAGCAGATCAAACCCTTGCTTTCAGATTTTGAGAAAGAGCGGATCAAAGTGATCATCAAAGGGGAAGAGAAAGAGAACAAGCAGATGAAAAAAGAGATGTCACAGGCAGCACTCATTGCCATCTTTCTCATCTTCATTTCTCTGGTATGGATGTTCAACTCCCTTGTGTTGCCGCTTATCATTATCTCAACGATCCCTCTGTCCATTGTCGGGGCGCTGGTCGGTACCTATATTATGGGTATCAATCTTACCATGCCGGGTGTCATGGGGATGATCGGTCTTTCGGGAGTAGTGGTGAATGACGGCTTGATCATGCTGAGTTTCATCAAAGGTTCAAAAGATCAAACAGAGATGATGAAAAAAGCGGGGCACAGACTCAGACCTATTCTTTTAACTTCCGTGACAACCGTATTGGGGCTATCTTCCATGATCTTTTTTGCAAGCGGACAGGCACTCATTATTCAGCCAATGGCGATCTCTCTTGGTTTCGGGATCGCGTGGGCAACGGTGCTTAACCTTTATTATGTACCGTTACTGTATGCAGTGATCTATAAGGTGAAAGAAAACTAAAGAGAAGCTTTAATTTACTTTTTGATCTTGAAGCAAAAGAGGAATATTTATATCCTTTCCATACTTTTGAAAGAGTTGGCAGATCTTATCCAGTTGAATGTCTGAATGTTGCAAGTATGGATTGTTGTCTACAAATTGCCAAAACTTTTCTGAATTTTGACAAAGTTCTTTCAGGTAAAACAGGGTAAGTTGACCTAAAATATTTTTAGATTCATCTATGAGCTTTTCTCTTTCTATCGCATAGGGCATTCGCATGCCATAATAGTCAACAACTTCGCCTATAGAGATGAAATTCACTCCCTGTCTTGTAAGAATACGATGTAAAGAGGGTTCCATAATAGAAAAAACTCTGGTATATTTATAAAGAAAAATATTGATACCGATAGTTGACATGAGACCCATGGTCAGATATGTTCTCAATCTGAGTGCAGACAGATCTTTATATTTCGGTAAAGTACCAGACAGTGCCAAACGGGAAACTTCACAGATAGGCAAGTCTTTTGTCAAATTTTCAATACCTTTTACATTCCCGTCTTTTTGCATTGGCAATTCCAGAACAGGCGTGCTTTCATTGATGAAAAAGACTCTTATTGTCCCAACAAAGGTCTGTGTAGGATTATGACGTAAAAGATAAATAAAGGATTGTTCATCATCCTTGTTAAAAAGGAAGAGGTCCTCATCTTCTATGCTTGCGAAGTTCTGGTATTTAGGCAATAAAATTTCTTTACGGATCTTTTTAACTTCCGCAATATCTTCTTCACCGCTTGCAAGGATAATAGAATATTCTTTGGTTAAGAGATGCATAACTTCCTGGAACATTAAAACGACCTTTACTTTATAATTAGTGAAAGTATAGGATGCTTTTTGTTACAGTTTACTAAAAAGCAATAGTTTTTTATATAATATTTTGGTTATAATGAAATAGGAATTTGAGGGGAAGAGATAAATTATGAAATATTCTTTTGGACAAAAAGTGATACAGAAAAGCTTTATTCTTTTATATTTGCTTATTTCAGGAGTTATCTATGCAGAAAATGTTGACAGTGTGCTGCAGGAGTATAATCAAAAAAATGCCTTAAGTCAAAAGACGATCGATGAAAACAAAGGGCACCTGGTACTTTACAGTAGAGAAAGACTGGAAAAGATGCATGCCAAAACACTGAAAGATGTTTTTAAAACAACACCGGTCATCTATTATCATGAAAACAGATATGCCTTACCGGACCCTTTAACCTCCGGTGAATTTGAACCCTATAGAAGTAACTTTATCCGTCTGTACGTGGATGGTGTAGAAGTTACCCAGGGATGGATGGGCAGCGGGTTGATGCTGTATGGAGATATAAACATAGATTTTGTGGACCATATAGAGTTTTATTTCCTGACTCCCTCTTTTGAGACTTCTGTGGAACCTGCCTACCTTACGGTTTTTCTTTATTCGAAAGATCCTAAACGGGATCCCGGAGGAAAGTTGGATATATCAGGAGGAAGCAGGGGTTACAACTCCCAAAGTATTGCTTACGGAGAGCAGAAAGAAGACTTTTCCTATATGGTCAATCTCTCTCATACCAATGATAAAAGAGAGACTGTGGACAATGGAACCGCTACTCCGTTAAGCAGGGATTTTGAGCGTACACAACTTTTTTCTTATATAAAAAATGAAGAGCAGATCTTCCATCTACAGGTGATGAAAAAAAATACTGACAGTCTTGCAGGGATGAGTTTGGATGCTACGCCTCTAGTTTCAGAAATGAACTATCTTAATGTCCACATGGATTACGGAATTGATCTGGGTGACTATTGGCATGCACAGATAGCCTATGACTGGCTTAAAACAGATATGATACAGGCAGATGAATTTCCTTTTCGTTGGCCTGATGCTTTGGGTGCAAATACTTTTAACGGTGAATATAAAAACAGTACCTATACAGCCGAGTTGACCTATAAACAAACCATAGGAGATAACCGTATTACAGCAGGGCTGAAAGGAAGATATAAAGCACTGGACTCCTTTACAAATTATGGACAGGATGCTTTGACCTCACCTTTTACGGCTGAAACAATAGCTTCTGTCTTTTTTCAGGACCAATATGCATTGAGTGATCAACAGCTTTTGACACTGGGTATATCTTACAATCATATTTCCCGAAACGGGGGAGTGGAAAATGAT
>CAZCBU010000250.1:0-4722 GCA_964496995.1 uncultured Sulfurovum sp. | reverse complement strand
CCCACGATAGCGATACGTTCTCCCTCATTGAGATGAAAATCAACATCATCGAGAAGAAGTTTGATGTCATACTGTTTTTTAATGTTGAAGAGGTCTACAAGTGCCACGGATCGTCCTTAGGATTTATTGTCGTAATTATAGCAAAGAGAGTCAGTTTTAAGGCTTGATAAAGTTCATCCTGATATATTTCAAATACATTAATCTTGAGTAGGAAACTTATGTTAGAAATTATACTTGCCCTTTATACCCTTTATACTTTTATGCGTATCTACATCTCTGTCATGCAGATAGGTTACATCAATGTAGAGAAAAGAAAAGCACCGGTACTCATGCCGGAAGGAAAATACCTTGTTGCAGCCAACTATGCTGTTGCAAAAGAGAAACTTTCACTGGTTGAAATGTTTGTGGATTATCTGATGTTCGTATGGTGGATATTTTCAGGTTTTACCTTTTTGTCTTCCATCATACATGCAGAAAGTGCGATCATGCAGGCAGTACTTTTTCTGTTTGGATTTATTGTCATTAACTATGTGGTAGGGCTTCCTTTCCAGCTTTATCAGACATTCAAGATCGATGAAGCCTTCGGATTTAACAAAATGACAGTCAAAATGTTTGTCCTGGATACACTTAAATCTGCAGTACTCTTTTTCATCATCGGCGGTGTGGTTTTTGCCCTTTTGGCATGGATCATTTCAAATTATGAGAACTGGTGGCTCTGGGGATTCATGCTTATGTTCACTATTGCAGTCATGGCCAATGTACTGATGCCGTTCTTTATGAGTCTGTTCAACAAGTTCTCTCCCCTGGAAGAGGGTGAGCTCAGGGATGCTATCATCAAGCTTATGGAGCAGGCAGGATTGAAGAGTGACGGTATTTTTATTATGGATGCTTCAAAGCGTGACAGCCGTTTGAATGCATTTTTTGGCGGTTTGGGGAAAAGCAAAAGGGTGGTTCTTTTTGATACCTTGGTTGAGAAACTGAATCAAAAAGAGCTTTTAGCTGTACTCGGACATGAATTGGGGCACTTTTCCCACGGTGATATCTGGAAAAATATAGGGTTGATGGGTGTGCTTCTTTTCATCTCTTTCTATCTTTTTGGCCATTTACCTGATTCTCTTTTTACTGAAATGGGGGTCAGACCTGAAGCCGGAGTACAGATCGCAATGTTGATGCTACTGTTGCCGCTGGTCTCTTTTGTCTTTACTCCGGTCATGTCGTATGTGAGTCGTCACAATGAATATGCCGCGGATGAATTTGGTTCAAGAATGGGTGGAAAAGAAAATCTTGTCTCAGCACTGATGAAGCTGATCACTGAGAATAAAGCTTTTCCCAAGTCACATCCTCTGGTGATCTTTTTTTATTATACACACCCTCCTGTACTTGAAAGGCTTAAAGAGCTGGGATATGATGCGAGCAATGTTGTGATAGAAGAAGAGAAGATCGAAGAACCTGCTTTACCAGGTGACGGGATCTTTGCCTATATGGATAAAGAGTCTTAACAGATAGAAGTAGAAATTAATCTACACGCGCCTGTACATACCATGTATAGCGTGCCTCACAGGTCAGTACATCTTCACTATCACGGATCTCCACTCTGATCTGAAGTAATGCTCTGCCTTTTTTCGCAAACTGTTGTTTAAACTTCTCAACATCTTCTTCTTTAACAAAGGAGTAAGCGATGATCTTCTGCGTGGCAGGTTTTTTGTATTTGATCTGTGCCTCCCTCAAGAGTGGGATGACTTTTTGCTCAAGTTCCGGGAAAAGGCTCTGTAGACGCATTCCGCTCTCTGTTTCGGCTAAAGTGAACTGTGCAGCGGCATGAATGGTCTCGACATGGTTACAGACTGTTTTTTTGAGATTCAAAGAGAGCTGATCATTTTCTTCTTTCATGCCTATATATTTGACAAAAGGGATGTCCGTTGCTTTAATGAAGCCCTCCTCAAGATAGCGGATACTCGCTTTGTCTGTTAAGAATCTTTTGACAAAAGAGTTTTTCATCTTTTCAAATATCTTACTTTTGGGAAATTGAGGGAACTGGTAGTTGGAAACCATAATGACCTTTCGGGAGTGAAATAGTGAGGAATACTTCGCTATAATTACTATAAGTATACAGTATTAAACCCGGATTATACAATAGAAGTCACACATCTTCTACAAAGCCTTTGTAAAATTTGAAGTGATTCTATTGCATCATCCGGGTTAAAGTGAATCAATATAGTTTTTGGAAATAAATAGATGATGACAATAAATGAAAGTATCAAATGGGCTGCCGCTCAACTTGAAGAGAGTTGCGAACGACCTTTGTATGAGGCAGAACTTCTTTTGGCATATCATCTGAAAAAAGACCGTATGTTTTTGATCATTCATGCTTCGGATAAGATTGAAGATCTTGACGGCTTTAAGAAACTTGTAAAACGCAGGGCCAAACATGAACCCTATGAATATATCGTAGGGTCTGCAAGTTTTTATGATATCCATTTGGCTGTAGAGTCGGGTGTACTGATCCCCCGGCCGGAGACAGAGCTACTGATAGACCTTGTGGCAGAGATCATAGACAGAGAGAACATTCCCCGTATCGCTGAGATAGGGGTAGGTTCCGGAGCGATCTCTGTGGTCTTGGCACGCAAGTTTCCTGGGCTGAAGATCATCGCCACAGATATTTGTGATACGCCTTTGAAAGTGGCAGGAAAGAACAGAGATACTTTTGGATTGCAAGACCAAATTGAACTAAGAAGATCCAATCTGATAGATGAAGTTCCTGAAACTTTGGAACTGGTTGTTTCCAACCCTCCCTATATTGCTGAAGATTTTTTGCTGAAATCCAATGTGGTGGATCATGAGCCTAAAGAGGCACTGTTCGGAGGCAGGGTAGGTGATGAACTTTTAAAGCAAATCATCATCGATGTCAAAGTAAAAGGTTGTAAATATCTTGCCTGTGAAATGGGCTATGATCAAAAAGAGCCTCTCCAAGCTTTTGTTAATGAAATTGGAGTAAAATCCATAAAATTCTATAAAGATCTTGCAGGATTCGACCGCGGATTTGTGATCGAGTTTTAATGCTCGTTTTGAATGAAATGCAAGATGACGGAACAAAAGGAAAAAAATGAATAAATATTTTAGAATAGCAACCATATCCTATTTGATACTTTTAGGTGCTGTATTGGGTGCAGGACTTTATGCAGGTATTGTCGTAGCACCGGTGACCTTTCATACGGAGCAGTGGTTGGGATCGGAAATCTTGAGTCATTATCAGGAAGGGCTCATTATGACACAGAATTTTGTAAGACTCTCGTATCTGGTAAATTTCATGTTGATCGCTGTGGTCATTTATGAAGGGTATAAATATAAAAAATTTGAAAGAGATACCATTACACAGGTAGCGACTTTTTTTGTCTTTGCAACCGGTCTGCTCTTTTCACAATATTACATCCCGGATATTCTGACCATGCAGTTGGCAGGCGAAGAGATGACGAAATCAGCAGCCTTTATCAATACCCATAAGGGATCAGAGATCAATTTTAAGATATTCTCTTTGGCATTACTGGTCCTGATGGTCAGAAATATGCAGAAAGCATGTAAATGAGAAGCGTGAAGCAAACGACAAAAATTTGTCGTTTGTAGCTTCGGAACCGGCACGGTCGAAACGAAGTGTAGCCGTGAAGGCGGATACAATTTATGATGAAATAAAACTAGATTTAGGAAAGGATGTGAACATGTGTAATAAAATATTAGAACACCCCTTTAAACCCATAGTATTCAAAGATACAGAAGTCTTAATACTTGGTTCTTTCCCGAGTATTAAATCGTTTGAAAATAATTTCTATTACGCCCATCCTCGCAATCAGTTCTGGAAGATCATGGAAGCAGTAACAGACTATCCTGTCAACAATCGTGACCAGAAGATCTGGTTACTTAAAGAATGCAGGTTCGGCCTTTGGGATATGATAAAAAACTGTTCTCGTGACAACTCTCTTGACAGCTCTCTGGAAGATGAAGCGGTCAATGATCTTGCAGTATTCCTGGAAGCGCATCCGAGTATAAAAAAAGTGGCATTTACCGGTAAAAAATCCCAGGCACTCTTTGAAACACATTTTGGTTATCTGGATATAGAAAGGGTTTATCTACCTTCACCCTCCGCTGCCTATGCCAAGATGAGTATAGATGAAAAGACGGAGATGTATAGAAAGGAGCTTAGCTAATGGCAACTTGGGCGATTGGTGATATCCAGGGCTGTTATGATTCGTTACAGCTACTCCTTGAAAAGATCGATTTTGATCCGAAAAATGATACGCTTTGGCTTGCGGGAGACCTTGTGAACCGTGGTCCCAAATCACTGGAAGTCCTTGAATATCTCTACAGTATCAAAGAGTCGGTGGTCATTGTACTGGGGAACCATGATCTTGCACTTATCGCAGCTTATTACGGTATCAAGAAATCCAATGAAACTATTGAGCCTATCTTTCAGTCACCCAATGCCCAAAAGCTCATAGATTGGCTTTGTGATCAGAAGTTTCTGCATGTGGATTATGCTTTGGGGTATTGTATGTCTCATGCAGGGATCTCTCCAGAGTTCGATCTCGGTATGGCACTGGAGTATTCCAAAAGAATTGAAGAGAGACTCAAACGTGATGATATCAAGATATGGCTCAAGCAGATGTTCAAACATGGGGTTGAACGTTTTGATAGTAAAGCGAGCCCTGTAGATATTGACCGATATATCTT
>CAZCBU010000249.1:0-5004 GCA_964496995.1 uncultured Sulfurovum sp. | reverse complement strand
GGCCTGTTCTTCGGTGATCTTCCCTTCAAGTGTTAGATTGAATAGTGCTTTATTGAAACTGATAGATCCATATATTTTACCTTCTTTTTCGATCGTATCAGGGATTTCACTGTCTCTTTTTTGTCTGATAAGCTCCTGAATAAAAGGACTTTTGAACATAATTTCAACGGCAGGAAGCATTTTCCCATGTTTCCCTTCAAGAAGACGTTGGGAGATACACGCCTCCAGTGTTGCAGCAAGTGTCTGGCGGATTCGAGCCTGTTCTGCTGCGGGGAAGAGCCCGATCAAGCGTTCGATTGTCTCTTTGGCATTGAGGGTATGTATGGTGGAAAATACAAGATGACCTGTATTGACTGCATGAATAATACTTTCAGCAGTTGCAAGATCCCGTATCTCTCCTACAACGATGATATCAGGGTCTTCTCTAAGTGCTGAACGCAGTGCTTTGGAAAAACTTTTGGTATGTGTCCCCAGTTCGCGCTGTTCGATAAGGGATTTTTTATCATGGAAAATATACTCGACAGGATCTTCTATCGTAATGATATGACGACTGTGCTTCTGGTTGATCTCTTCAATGATCGCAGCAAGTGTCGTACTCTTTCCGCTTCCCGTGATACCGGTGATCAGTACAAGACCACGTCTAAGATCGGATAGTCTGTGCAGTTCCAAAGGAAGGTGCAGCTCTTCTAGTGTTTGTATATTTGGCGGAATAAGCCGAAAAGCAATGGCATAGCCGTCTACATGCATATAGATATTGTATCGAAAACGGTATTCCTTTCCGAGTTTGTATGCTCCGTCATACTCCTTGTCATCAAGAAATGATCCATAGTTGTTTCCTGTGAGAAACTTGACAAGTTCATTGGTATATTTCTCATTGATGGTCTCTTTTGACAGAAGTACGATATCATTTTTGACCCGTGCTCTTAATGGACTGTTTGACTTTATATGGAGATCAGATCCCTTTATGGAGATAAGTGTTTGAAGCCACATATCAAGTTTTTCTTTGATTTCGTGTTTGGATATGACGCTCTTCCTTTTTTAAAAAGATACTACACTATAATAGTAGAGCGATTATTATATTTAATAAGTAGATTTATATGTAGATAATAACTAAAGAGTATATTTTAGTTTAATTCGAGATTTGGGTAAGAAAATGGTTAACCTTATTTCCCTAAGATAGTGTATCCGAATTTAAAGGATCAAAATGATGGATAATAAACGTAATCTGATAACGCTTACGCTGCTTCTTTCTGCACTGGTGTTCACACCGCTAATGGCACAGGAAGGGGAGCATCACTATACGATCACGCAGGTCAAACCGGCCAGTGTTTCGGATGAGATCGCATCTGTACTGCATGATCAGGGGTTGGATGAAGATGCTGCCGTACGTGTGGCTGCACGATTTGTTGAAGATGATACACGTTTTACCGTGATGGCAGAAATGCTTCTGGCATCCTGTAAGACCCTGAAACGAGAAGAGCTGATAGCGTATCTGAGCAGAGAGGCTCTCTACAGACAGCCGGTATCACTTCACTCCTACGGACAGCTTGTGAGTATGCTCACCAAGATCAAACAGCAGACACCCGACAGGGAGACACTGCAAAAGCTCAGTCATATCTCAAAGATCAATGAACGTCTTATACAGAGCTAAGATACCAAAACGTACCATATATAAAAAGGAAACACTATGAAAAAAACCACACTAATGATGGTCGCATCTGCGACAATGCTGCTTGCAGCTCCGGCAGAGATGATGCAGGGGCAGGGCAAAGGAATGATGAATGCTTCTTCAAAAGGGATGATGCAGAAGAAAAAAATGATGAAAAAGAAGATGATGAACTCTCCTTTTCTGATCAAACACGGACTGCCGCATATGACGAAGATGGTTATGTCTCATTTGAATGATCCTGCATTCAATCTTTCATCAGATCAGAAAGAGAAACTGGCAGAAGTCAGAACCCAGACCATGGGTGCGATTAGAAAGATCAAACCTGAAGTGATGAGTCTTCGCAAAGAGATTGTTCAGGCGAGTACTTCAGGTACAAGTGCAGATTCTCTCAAAGAGAAGGTCGAGAAACTGGCATCACTGGAAGCTGAAGCGACAATGGTGCATTTACGCTGTATCGAGAAGACCAAAAAGATCCTGACAAAAGATCAGCTACTCTATCTCCTTTCCAACAAGAACAAGATGAAAAAACACGGTATGAAAAAAGGTATGGGGCAGGGCAAAATGATGATGAAGTGTGCACAGGGTAAATGTGGCAGTAAATAATATTTCTCTCCTTCATTTAGAAAATATGTCATTTTGACATATTTTTTACCTTCCCTCTAAAATTCTTTTATACTATGCTTATCGATTGAGAGGAGCATAGTATAGGTTATGAAGAAGATCACCGAGCTTCACAGACTGGAAAAACCCAGAGAAAAACTGGCTGCCAAAGGTGCAGCATCCCTGAAAAATGATGAACTGCTTGCCGTACTGCTTGGGTCGGGTGTGCAGGGAAAAGATGTGCGTAAACTTGCCAGAGAGATCATCTCTCTGATGGATGAGGGGATCGAGCAGCTGACACTGGAGAGACTCTGCCGTATCCATGGGCTTGGTACAGCCAAAGCTTCACAGATCCTTGCAGCGATCACCCTGAGCAAACGCTATCTGATCAGAACCAACAGACGCATTACCGATGCCGCCGATGTCTACCGGACACTTCACCGATATAGTGACCGTTCCCA
Source organism: uncultured Sulfurovum sp. (assembly GCA_964496995.1). Classification (GTDB taxonomy): domain Bacteria; phylum Campylobacterota; class Campylobacteria; order Campylobacterales; family Sulfurovaceae; genus Sulfurovum. The sequence goes on along the minus strand of CAZCBU010000249.1, from coordinate 2,274 downwards.
GGAGTATTTTCTCTCTGTGACTCTCGATGGTGCTTCCCATATCATCAATACACGTACAGTCTTCATCGGTACACTTAATCAGAGTCTTGTCCACCCGCGAGAGGTCTTTGCCGATGCGATCGCCGATCGTGCAGCAGGAATCATTATCGCACACAATCATCCCTCAGGTACATGTGAACCGAGCAGGGCGGATATACAGATCACCCAACGCCTCAAAGAGGTCTCCAAACTTGTCGGCATCGAACTGCTTGACCATGTAATCCTGACAAAGGATGGATATTACAGTTTTTCGGATGAAGGTATGTTGTAAGTATAAAAGATGCAATAGCAGTCACAAGCCATAAAACTTCTATTGCAGTATTTGGATAACGCAATATCCATACAGATGATCGTTACGAGACGATGCTGTGTGACATAGAGTGGGTGTGATAGATGGAAAAACCACTTACCATTTTCGTCTCCAGTCTCATGTAGCATTTTAAAATGATATTTAGAAGACAGACAGTGAAAGTATATATTAGTAAAAGCCATATATAAATAAAATAGTAAGTTATTGTATGGTTAACATAATATAAATTCTATTAAAAAAGTAGATCTTCTCTCCTGTGATGTTTGATGCATGCTATTTCTTGTTTTGAAAAAGTGATTTTTTATAACTTATCCAGTAATTGAACCAGATCACTCTTTTAATCATTTTTTGATCCGGAAACTAAAACTTGATTTTTAATATCTCTAAAAAAAGATCGTTCCACCAAAAATCAAAATGTATACATATTGGAAATGACTCACGGATAAAAAACTGAAACGTATTTTTGAGTCAAGCAGAGAAAAACCACAATAAATATATTTGCAAATATAAAAATAGTCCCAGTTTCTTTCACCAAAAATAGATAAAAATTAATATTATCAAATATATAAAAAGTCTATCTGACACACATTTGCCTTCGAACAGGAGATCCTCAAATAATTCAAAATCTAAAAACGCTGAAAGCACCATGTATCCTATGTTTAGAAGCTACTATATGAACAAGTGTTCTTTTTGAAAGGAAAAGAAAAGTGATAATATGAACATTTGTTCACTTCAAGGAAGATCGAAAAGTTTTAATATGAACAAATGTTCATAAAATGGAAGTTCTCTCCTCTTGACTTATGAACAAATGTTCACTATAATATCAAAAAAGGAGGCGCAATGAACGAGCAGACGGGCACTTCCGCCCTATCCAAAGGAAGCAAAACAAAAGCAAAGATACTCAAAACAGCGCTGAAACTCTTCTCTTCCAAGGGGTACAAAGCCACTACGGTAAGAGATATCGCCGGAGCGATGGGAGTCAAGCAGAGTGCGCTCTATAACCACTTCAAGAACAAGGATGAGATACTCGAAACCCTTATCAGTGACCTGACCTCTTCCGCGATCGTGACCTTATTTGACAATAAAGAGGCTCAGGAGCTTCACAAACAGGGAAAATCGCTTCTGATGAGTATCGCCACTACTTTTAAGCTTCTAAGCTTTGACGGGCAGAATGAGGCGCTTTTCAAGCTGATGATGCAGGAGATGTTCCGAAATGAGCGTGTACGGGAGATCTACAATGAGCATTTTTACCAGGAGAACGTCAAAAAGCTCTCAGGGATCTTTTTTCAGATGATGCAGGAGGAGATGATCCGCTCTTCAGACCCCCTTTTACTGGCAAATGAGTTCTTTTCGCCGCTCTTTTTCTACCAGATGCAGGTAAGTTTGCTAAAACTGGACAGGAAATCGACCTCTTCGGTGGTCTCTATGTTTGAAAAGCATGTCGATCACTTCTGGGACAACATCAAGGCAGAGAGTACAAATACCCTATTTTAGGTATTATAGTAAAAAATATTAAAATAGAGACAAATGTTATATTAAGGAATATTAAAATGGAAGAAATGCAGGTTGACCTCTTTGCACACAAATCGAAAAACTGGGATATGAAATCACGCAGAGTGACCAATGCACGCAGTATTGCTGAGATGATAGTAAAAAATATAAAACTTAACAAAGAGATGGAGATCATGGATTTTGGTGCCGGTACGGGTCTTTTGGGCTTTTTTATCGCCCCTTTTGTCAAGAAGATCGTAGCCGTAGATAACTCCCCTTCTATGCTTAGGGAGTTTCAGAACAAGTGTGACGAGTTCGTCTGTGAGACTGAAGTGGTGCAGAGAGACCTCTCTGTCGATACGCTTGATCGCAGATTTGATGGGATCATCTCCTCCATGACGATCCATCATCTCGCAGATACGCTTGCCCTCTTC
>CAZCBU010000248.1:0-6952 GCA_964496995.1 uncultured Sulfurovum sp. | reverse complement strand
CAATGAAAAGATCAATATCGGAATGTGCCTTTTCAATGACTTCCAGTCCTTCGGGTGCAGCAATGATATTGAGAGAAATAATCTTTTTAGGATCATGCTTTTTAACAAATTCAATTGCATCAGCCAAAGAACCGCCTGTTGCCAGCATAGGGTCAAGCAGTACAATCGTTTTGCCCTGACACTCCGGTACTTTGTCATAATAGAGTACAGCTTTATGTGTCGTTTCGTCACGTGCCATGGCAAGGAAACCGCTTTGGGCTTTGGGAAACATTTCGATCAATGGATCAAGCATTGGCAGTCCCGCACGTAAAATGGGAATGAACATCAGCTCTTCTTCCTCAATAAAAGAGAAAGAAGATTCACCCAGCCACGTATTGATCTTCTGCTCTTCCAAATGGACCAGTTTAAAGGCTTCATAGGCTAAAAGCCGTGCCAGCTGTTGTATGATCTGGCGAAAACGTAAAGATTCTGTCTCTTTGTCACGTAAGTGATTGATCAGATTTGTGATTACTGCATTGGAAAGTTCATGGATCATAATAGATGCCTTTTTGATGTAAATATTTTATTATACCCTAGTAAATACTTTGATATGCATAAAAGGTGACCTTGAAAGATCATCCTGTGAATTTACCGTTCCTGCTTATTTGTGCATCCATGATCTCTATCTCTCTTGCTCCGGAGATCACAACATCAGGATCAAGTGAGTAATCAAGTGTTTCATCTCTTCCCTGGTAGTCTATAGAGTTCAGAATGACTTTAAGTGCTTCAAATCTTGCATCCTGTTTATTATTGGATCTAATAACGGTCCATGGTGCATTGTGTGAATGGGTCCGTTTCAGCATGTTGTATTTTGTTTCTGTGAAATCGTCCCATCTGTCCTGTGCCTGCACATCGATCTCAGAGAGTTTCCATTGTCTCAGAGGATCGGTCTTTCTTCTCTCAAATCGTCTCGCCTGTTCATCTTTTGTTACGGAGAAATAGAGTTTTATCAGTGTTGTTCCCTGTCGTGTCAGGTCTTTTTCAAAGCCTTTGACACCTTTCATGAAGTCATCGTACTCTTTCTGTGTACAAAACCCGAACACAGATTCCACCATGGCTCTGTTGTACCAGCTTCTGTCAAAGAGGACGATCTCACCGCCTCTTGGAAAGTGTGAAATATACTTTTGGTAGAACCATTGGCTCTTTTGCTCTTCTGTCGGTTTGCCCAATGCCACGATACGATAGTGTTTTTCATTCATATAGCGTGTAATTCTTCGGATCGTTCCGCCTTTTCCGGCTGCATCCCGTCCTTCAAAAAGGATGATCATCTTCTGGTTCGTCTCTTCAATATGCTTTTGAAGTTTGATCAGTTCAGCCTGATACGGTTTGAGAGCCTGTTCATGTTTTCGCTTGCTTAGCGCTTTGCTTTCTTCCTCATTCTCTGTTTTTGATTCACTGTAGCTTTTGATAAGCTCATCCAGAGAAACCATGTTTCCGTCTATTTCAAATTGTTTTTGATCGTTTGTTTCCATTGTTTATGTATCCTTTGTTTTTTTTGAGTTCTTGATCTCTTTTTTCTTGTTCAGTACATCCAGTATCTTTTCGGCTTTTTTTATCTGTACTGTGACGATCGCCAGTTCTTCTTTTAATTCCTTTTTTTCTTTTTTACCGGTTTTTTTCTTGAGTGCTTTATCGAGTATCTCTTTTCTTGCTTTCAGCTTTTCTAAAAGACGTTTGACGGATTTCTTTTTTCCACTGTTCTCAAACTCATCCAGTTCCAATAATTCTATAACAGTTGTAATAAACTTTTTTATACCCATTAATCATCCTTTTCTTTTAAGATCAGATCAACATCTTCATCACTGATCATCATCTCTTCGCCAATATTTTTTATATCTCCTCCAGCATCAATAAAGATAACTTCCGCCATAGCAATAAAGTTCTTACTTATGTTGTAAGCATAGGCACTGTCATTCATCAGGGAAGTTGCCATTTCATTTGTGATCAGATTATGCCGGATCAGTTTGTCTAGTGTACCATTCGCCAAAATGTCATATTGCTGCATATGTACTTTCGCCTTTGAGAGAAGCAGAATAATTTCATCCTCTTCTGTCATTTTGGATAGTTGATCGATATGTCTCAATAATTCCGCTAAACCTATTTTGATACTATCATATTGCTCCTTGATATATCTATTTGGGTTTTTATCGTATTTGATCAAATTTTTCTGCAGATGTTTTGTATCTTTTATCGCTTCGACTATATCTCTGTTGGCAAGTTTTATGGCATACAGTGCTTCAATATCTTCAGGTGACATTTGAGACTGGGCTTTGGTGGAAAAATCTATGATCTCTCCATAAATACCTTTGATACGATGCTGGTAAAAATCATCAATATCAATGGCCTGATCGCTATAGGGATCCTTCACAACATCTTCAAGCGGCATGTCAGAGATGATATTCTCTCTTTTGAGGTTCAATCCGTGCGCAATGATCTCAAAGGCATTGCTATACAGATGCTTTGTTTCTCGTATAATGGCTGCCATAGCAGTTTCCGGAAGTTCAAGTACGGATTCATTCAAGTATTGTGTTGTTTCAAAATGGGCAGGGTTGTCTGTACTTTTATTTTTAAAAATACTTTCAAGGAATATGACGAGTTTATCTATAAATGGTATGAATATCAGTACACCCATCACTTTGAACAAAGAATCAAAAACTGCAAGTTTGAGTGTATGGTTATCGCTTGCAATACCTAAAAAATCACTGATAACATCCACCGAAGAGATGATCTGATGGATGAGAAGAACGGCAACAGAAGCGGTAACAAGGTTAAATATAAAATGGGCTCCTGCCAGACGTTTACCATCGGTATTTGAACTCAATGAACCTATGATAGCAGTAATGGTCGTTCCTATATTTGCCCCGATGGTCAGAGCCAAAGCATTTTCATAGGTGATCTGTCCTGCTGCCAAAGCAGCCAATATGAGTACGATCGTAGCATGGGATGACTGCATGACAACGGTTGCTACGATCCCGATCCCTATGAAGATGAATAAGCCTTTTATCCCCTCAACTGCAAAAGAAGCCAGATCAATGGTCTCCTTAAAGGTTTCAAATCCATCTTTCATATAGTGGATCCCCAAAAACAGAAAGCCGAGTCCGGCCAATATATAGCCGAAACCTTTTAAAGATTTGGTTTTTTGAAATACCAGGACCATACCAAAGGCAAGCATAGGCATGGCATAAGCGGATATTTTCACTTTTAGACCAAAGCCTGCCATCAGCCATGCACCGGTGGTCGTACCGATGTTCGCTCCTAAAATAATGCCGATCCCCTGTGTAAGGCCGATCAAACCGGCACCGATAAATGAAATGGTTAAAACGGATACCAGTGAACTTGACTGCATGATAGCCGTTGTTACAAATCCGAAACCTATGCTTTTGTAAAGTTTATCTGTCGATCTTTGTAAAATCCTCTCTACTGTACCGCCGGAAAAAAGTTTAAAGCCGTTTTCAAGGGTGATCATACCAAAAAGAAAAATGGCCACACCTGCTGATATCTCTTTGAAATCCGGACTGATCCAAAAGCCATAGGCTAATATGATAAAGATACTGGGTAGAAAAATTTTCTTTAACATTTAAAGTACAATTCCTCTGATCATAAAGTATATAGCTGCAGACAGAACCGCAGCTGCAGGGACAGTGATGACCCAGGCAGCAATGATCTTTTTTACAGCTTCTCTTTTGACGTATTTTATTTTTCGTGCAGACTTCAAGTGTTTTTTCGCCTCTTTGATCAATTCTTCTTCATCATCGATCATTTTATACAGTTCAACGATCCTTTCATAATCTGCTTTTTTCTTTTCCTCTTTTGACTCCAGAGTTGTAAGTTCTGAATGGTAGGCTTTGAGTTGTTTCTTCTCATCCAGAATGAGTTCTTTTTCCTGAATGATATTATCTTTTTCTTTGCTTCCTTCAAGATACTCTCTTAGGAAACCTACCCCGAAGATACCTCCAACAGCAATATGGGTAGAAGAGACAGGAAGCCCGAGTTGTGATGCAATGATGACTGTTATAGATGCTGCCATAGCGACGGAGAATGCTCTCATTTGATCTAACTCTGTGATCTCCGAACCGACAGTTTTAATGAGCTTGGGACCATACAAAGCAAGTCCGATGGCAATACCAATCGCACCAACAGCCATAACCCAAAGTGGTATGCCTGCTTTGGATGAAATACCGCCGGTCATCACCGCATCATTGATGGCTGCCAAGGGGCCAATGGCATTGGCAACATCATTTGCACCATGTGCAAAGCTTAAAAGGGCTGCTGCAAAAATGAGTGGTACAGTAAAGAGCATATTGATACCCTCTCTGCTATTTTCAATCGCAGAAGCTTTTCTTCTGACCGTTGTTCTTACGATGAAATAAACGATCAGTGCTACAAGTAGCCCAAAGATCGCAGCTACAATAAAAGTGGGCTTTTTGGTATCAGGCAGAAAGATCAGAATATCAACAATATGCGGCCAAATCTTTTTGAGACCCTTGAGTGTCAGGTAGGTGACAAAAGCCCAGGACATAATGGCAACAAAAACCGGTACCCATTTGACGGCGGACTCTATTTTATTTTCCTTAAAGATCATTGTTTTTTTAATGGCAAAAAGAAAAGAGGCGGCAATGATGCCGCCAAGTACCGGAGAGATGACCCATGAAGCGGCGATCTTTCCCATAGTCCCCCAGGCAACAATGCCAAAACCGGCTGCAGCGATACCCGCGCCCATGACACCTCCGACGATAGAGTGTGTCGTTGAGACAGGTGCCTTTGCCATGGTTGCAAAGTTCAGCCACAATGCAGCAGCCAAAAGTGCTGCCATCATAGCCCAGATAAAAGAGTCTGTATTTCCTCCGAAGGCAGCAATGTCAATGATACCTTTTTTGATGGTCTTGACAACCTCTCCACCGGCTATCAATGCACCGCCGGCTTCAAAGATGGCTGCGATGACGATGGCACCGCCCATGGTAAGTGCCTTGGATCCGACAGCTGGACCTACATTGTTGGCTACGTCATTCGCACCTATATTCATGGCCATATAGGCACCAAAGAGTGCTGCAATTGCCAGGAATACATTATTTGGTATTTCTCCGGTACTTAAAAAACTGTAGCTTAATACTGCCACCATGAAAAAGAGTGCCCCGCCAAGCCTTATAAAGTCAAATCCACTGCCTTTTAAAGCCTCTTTTTGCATCTTTTTAACTGTTTGTATTTCCATCTATCTTCCACCTTTTTTATTGTTCACGTATACTTAAGTATACTCCTCTTTCTCTTAGTACAATAATAAAAATGTAAATATAAAATATAGATGGTGAGACGGTATTGATTATGTTTGCAGTTTTGTGATCAGATTCTTATGAAAGATCTTAAGATCAGGTAGATCCAGAGTAGATTCTCTTTGTCTGGTACCCCACATCGGCTCTGGAAAATAGGTATCTTCTTCAAACCGTGCCATGATATGCCAGTGTACATGTGGCATATAGTTTCCGAAAGAGGCGATATTGATCTTTTTTGGTTGATAATAGGCCAACATCTCTTTTTCTATGAGATCAAGCAGTGTATAGATCTCCATTTTAATTTCTGTTGGAACTTCTGACATCTCTTTATACGGCATTTGTGTAAAGATCTTCAGCCATGGGATCTCACTCTCTTCCGTTTCAATTCTAATGTTTCTATTTTCATAGATCACAGACATTAACGTATCCTTTTTATACTGTGTTTGCCAAGCTGAAGTATAGTAGAAGATTGAGCGTTCTGATCTAAAGGTGTGATGATAACATCCGCAGATGCTTTGGCAAAGGCTTCATCATAAGACTGATCACTGAGGTTTGCAGAGGTTGTATAGGCCCATTTAAGACGGTCCAGCAATAAAAGGTGGTGCTGGTCCCTGATCAGCCGGTAAGAGTAGGTATTTGGCATAATAAAAGTTGTTTTTTTTGCTCTTCGGACTCTCTTCTTATGTGAAGAGGGTACACGGGTAAATGTTTTGAGTGTCTGCAGTGAATTGACTGCTTTTATATAATGTTTGTGGGGAGGGCGCTGTTTTATCTTTGTGAGTCTCTCTGCATTTTGTGAGACAAAACCGATAGTTGTATCGGTCTGTGTGAGGAAAACTTTTTCTTTTATCATATTTTTAACTTTTATTTTACTCTATACTGCGAATCGAATATAGATGCATTATATGAAATTTTTTTGTATAGAGAGTTTAAGTCCTAGTTCTCTAAAAACTTTATACAATTCTTCCCACTGTGTTTTGCTATGTAGAGCGCTGTATCTGCTCTTCTAATGATCGAGTCGGTCGTGTCTATTTTTATTGAGAGTGTAAACCCTATACTGATAGTGATATTTTTTTTGATCTCAAAATCATAGGCTTGCACTTTTTGGCATAATCCCTCTACCTGTCTGGATATTTTTTCATATGTTGTATGATGTGAGATGATCATGAATTCTTCTCCTCCCCAGCGAATTATCTTGTCTGTAGGTAGCAGATCTGCTTTAAGAAGGGCACTTAGCTTTTCTAAGATTTTATCTCCGGTCAAATGTCCATAGTTGTCATTGATATATTTAAAGTCATCTATATCTATGAGTATCAAAGCAAAAGAGTCTCTACTGTTTTGGAATGCATCATACAGAAATTCATCCAGTTTACCACGATTGTAGAGACCTGTAAGTTTATCGGTAACAGCTGCTTCTTCAAGTTTTATATGTGTTAAAAAGACAGATTTATTGGATTTTTCCAACAGATATGCGCCTAAAAAACCAAAAGAAAATGCTGCGACCATCCAGAAACAGTGCATCGTAAGTACTTCTGCAGGGTAATTAAAAATAAAACAGGTAGTTACAATGACCAGAGTAAATGTAGTGACGGCAGAAATAGTAGCATACAGCAGCGGAAGACCGGAAACAGTAAATATCCAAAAAA
>CAZCBU010000247.1:0-5223 GCA_964496995.1 uncultured Sulfurovum sp. | reverse complement strand
CATTCACGGATCTTTTCATTTCCGCCTTTTAGTATCTCAGTGAGTGCATCTGAGGGCAGGTTTACTTTGTCGAACCCGACAATGTTCAGTGCAGTTTTGACATCTGCACCCATGGCAAAGACATCTGACAGAGCATTGGCTGCGGCGATCTTGCCGTAGACATAAGGGTCATCTACCACCGGTGTAATAAAGTCCAAAGTCTGTACGATGGCTTGTGTTTCATTGATCTGAAATACTGAAGCATCTTCACTGTTCTCGAAGCCTACCAGAAGATCATCACTCTCAGTGTTCAGTCCGCAAAGCGTATGTTTGAGGTCACCCGGACCCATCTTTGCTGCTCAACCTGCTGCTTGTACGAATTTGGTCAATCTATATTCGTTATTCACGTTTTCCCCAAAAGATTATTTTATAATCTAATAGTATCAGATATTGGATGAGGGCTCTATTAAAGGTTATGTTAGCGGTGTTTTTGTTGACGAAGAGGAAGTTTGTTATAATGATCAAAGGTGTATATTATGAAGGAAAAAAATGAAAAATATCTCTTACGGTATGAATTTTTTTGGACTGTTTTTAACTTTGGGTATAGGATTGCTCCAATCCTTTTCTTTAGAAACATTGGGATTTTTACTGTTGATCATCACACCCTACTTTTTTGCCATGCTTTTGACAAAGTGGAGTAAAAATCATATTGCTTCTATGGTAACTGCCGGCACTTCATCTATTTTGGCTTTAGGCGGGGTATTTTTGATCATCGATGCAATGTACATCCATCCGGATGCACAGAGTGGATTGGTCTTCCCCGTAGTAGCTGTGTATCAGTGGGCCATACTGCTTGTGATCAGTATCCCGCTTTATATTATCAATAAAAAAGTGTGACTTACTGTCCTGTTCCTTTACAGTGCATACGTCCGTGTTCCCAGCCTGCACGGTAATCATTTTCTGCTTTGAAGAGTGCATGATTTTTTGTATATTCACCATCTGATGTACGACATCCGTCCTGGACACCTTTACGGTACTCTGCATCTCTGTTTGCGCCAAAGTTGTGATTTCTGTAGACAAAATCTCCTGTTGAAGATGCAACACCATCAAGATCCGGAACTTCACCACATGCGGTGAATAATAATGTGCTTATAGAAAAGAGTAATATTGATGTAAGTCTGCTTTTATGCATATTTATCCTTGATTTTTTTCTTTCTGTGCATGAATTATATCAAATAAATAATAGAGAAATAAGATAATATCTATTATTTATCATATTGATTTCCATTTGTTTACTAAAGTGATAAATTTTGTAGATTTATTACTTTCGCACTCTATTAATCATTGAAGTATAACCATTAAATGGATAGCATTAATATTAAATATTATAGATGGAGAAAAAAGATGAAAAAAATTGTTTCGTTGTTGACAGTAATGTTAATGTTTGTAAGTAGTGCGGAGGCTTCGGAGTTTAAGAAAAAGCATAAGCATAATATCAAAGCTTTGGGCATAACCAAGTTTGAAGTGACAGATTCCAATTTCCAAAACCCCAGAATTGTTGACCTTTCTGGAAAAGATTTTTTTGTGGTTTCCGTAAGAGAACCGGGGTCTGACGGGCAAGTATATGCAGTAGACAGAGATGGTACCATCTGGTGGCATGGGCTTATCTCTTCAGGTGCTGCCGGAGGACATGAAACAACCAACGGTATACATAAAGTTTTGTTGAAAAGAAGATTTCACATGTCCAAAACACACCCTAATAAAGATGGGGTCAACAACATGGATTTTGAAGTAGAGTTTACAGCGGATGGGGAAGCACTGCATTTAGGTAATACAGCAGCGATGTCACATGGCTGTATCCATGTAGGCAGACAAGATATCGGACCGTTATTCGAGTGGGCAAAAGTGGGTATGCCTGTTGTGGTGATGAGAGGACGATACAAACAGTTTCTCAAGCAGGAAGTGGAGCAGTTTAAAGAAGACCTGAAAGAGTATGATGCTGCTACAGGCAGCAGTAAAGAGAAATATTGATGATGAAGAAAGGAATGAAGTTAAAAACGATTCTACTGGCATGTATGCTGAGTATGGGGATGGCATTTGCCGCACAAGGTTTTGCTGAAGTAGAAAAACAGGATCAGGAAGCCTTTAGCAAAGAGATGTCTGGTGAGATCAAGAAACAATTGGAAAAAGCACCCAAATATGTAAAATACCTCTACAAAGTGATCGACTATCAACCGATCTGGGTCGATAAAGACTATCTCTCCTACCATACTGAAATGTTGCTCACCGAACTTAAAAATGATTTTAAAAAAGGTCTGCATAAAGACCTGGTAGCGCAATATAAAGCATTGCTTCCAGATGAAAACAAAGCCTTTGCTTCGGATTCCATTGAAGACAGGGCAAAAGTGGAAATAGGCATTATGAAACTCTATGCCAAGAGTATTGATGCCATCCTGAAAGATAAAAAGAGCAAATATGATGCAGTCACGCTTTTGAAAAAAGCGGTAGAGGAAAAAAGTATTATGTCTGCTATTGATGAAATTGCCGATGAGAGGATCATCGATGCGACTTTCCAGCGTGACCTGAATCTTACCGTAGCTGAAGCAAAGCAGGCAAAGTACAGAGCACTGGCAGCAAGACTCATTGGTAAAGACAAAGATGACAGGCTCAAAGCGATGTATGAACTGCTTGACTTCAAACCTATCTGGATCACAGAAGAGGGCTTGACCGACTATACCAAAACACTTTTTTCATATATAGAGTCAGATATTACATTAGAACAAAACTCTACGATCTATCGTGAATATGAAGCCATTAAAAATGCGGATATGCCGACAGACAAAAAAGAGATCGGTGCCAGGGAGTTTGAAATTGCAAAACTCTATCAGGATTTCATGGCACATAAACTCTATGGAGATATTGACTGGAAAAAGTTTCAGCGTACCATTCATACAACTATGAAACACGGGGTGTGGAGAGTGCATCCTATCTTGGAAACACCAGAAGGGCTGCTGATAGAGTCACTCAAATACAAGTCTCTAGAGTATGCGTTTAAAAAGGCAAAACCGGCATTCAATCACTACGACAGAATGCTGAATGCATTGAAAAAATATCAAGAGATCGCTGCGAACGGTGGTTGGGAAACACTGCCTGACTTTAAAAACCTGAAACCGGGAATGAGCTCTTCTGTGGTGCCTGCATTGAGAAAGAGGTTGGCAATTGAGGGTGACTATGTCTGTGACAAGAATGAGACCGGAAACAAATACAGCGGCTGTCTGGTAGATGCTGTTAAAAAATTCCAGGCGAGACACGGTTTGGAAGCAGCGGGCTTTGTGGGGAAAATGACACGTAAAGCGCTGAATGTAAGTGCTGAAGAAAAAGTGGCGAAACTCAAACTCAATCTGGACCGTATCAAATGGATCAAACGAGACAATGACAAGTATCATATCTATGTCAATATTCCTTCGTTTACTATGTATATGTATGACGGTAAAGAGGTGATCCGTTCTATGAGAGTCATTACAGGAAGAAAAGGGCATGAAACACCGATCTTCTACGGTAGAGTGAGAACGATCGTCTTGAACCCGTACTGGAGAATTCCACCAAGTATCATCAGGCATGAAACCGTGCCAAAACTGAAAAAAGATCCGGGTTATACCAATAAGAAGCACATTGAGATCCATACAGGGTATTCTGAACACTCTCCCAAGGTCAACCCGTACAAAGTCAACTGGCACCAATACGGCAGAAAACTTCCTCCATACAGGTTCATGCAGTCTCCGGGTGAAAAGAATGCTCTGGGAAAGGTCAAATACCTCTTTCCGAACAAATATTCTGTCTATATGCACGACACCAACCAGCGTTATCTTTTTGTGAAAGACTACAGAGCATTGAGTCACGGGTGTGTGAGACTGGGTAAGCCTTTTGAACTTCTTGAGACTTTTGCAGAGATAGAACCGAAGATAGATGCGGAAAGATCTAAAGAGATCTTGGATGAAAATAAAAAAACACCGTATCGATTGTCAAAGTCGATTCCTGTCGATATTGTCTACCTGACAGCTTTGGTTGACAAAGACGGTACAGTCATGTTTTATGATGATGTCTACGGTTATGACAAATTACAACTCAATATGAGTAAACAATAAAAGGACGAAAAGATGAAAGTAAAAGTACTGTTTTTAGCATTAGGATTTTTAAGTGTCTCTGCCATGGCAGAACAAAGTGGTTTTGATAAAGTGATGAAACTGAAAGGTATTACTTTTCATGTGCAGGCAACAAATGAAGGCTCTTTAAATAAACTCACACTCACACCTTCAGGATTTGAAGGAAGCAATGAAGTGGTAAAAGAGGAGATCGACGGGTCTGTCGTTGATGCTGAAGTAGCAGACCTGAACAGTGACGGTTTTCCTGAAATCTATATTTATACGACTTCAGCGGGTTCAGGTTCGTATGGTGCATTGCTTGCGTATGCCTCCAACAGCAACAAGTCCATGACCCCGATCTATCTGCCACCTTTGGAAGAGGATAAAAAGTTGAGTCAGGGATATATGGGGCATGATAAATTTTCAATTGATAAAAACAGTTTGTTGAGAAAATTCCCTATTTATAAAAAAGGTGATTCCAATGCTGAACCGACAGGAGGCACACGTCAGATAGCGTATGAACTAGTTGCCGGTGAAGCAGGGTGGATACTCAAAGTCAAAAAAAGTACAGACAGTAAATAGTAATGCAGAAACTGATCTTTTCTTTTCTGGCGATCTCTCTTTATGTGTATGCGGCACAGTGTGATCTGCAGATACAGAGTGTAGAGAACAGTGCTGATACCTATACGCTTGTATTAAAGCATGATAAAGCGTGTGAAGTCCTGATGGATCACAATGCAAGCTATATCTCTCTGGTTTCAAAAATGGCAGAAGTACAGACTGGCATAGACAAAACAGAGAGTACCCAGAAAACTGAATCCAATGATAAAGTAGAAAAGATCATTGCACTTGCAAAGAGTAAAATGGGAGACTCCTATGAACCTGCCAAAGCAGGACCAGACCACTTTGATTGTTCGGGGTTTGTCTACTATGTCTTTAAAGAGAATGGGATTAAGATCCCCAGAACATCACTGTTGCAATCACAAAGCGGTGCAAAACTGAGTCGAAAAGAGATCAAAAGAGGAGACATCCTCTCTTTTGATACCCATGACAGAAAACACATTAACCACAGCGGTATCTATCTGGGAGAGGGGAAGTTCAT
>CAZCBU010000246.1:0-2842 GCA_964496995.1 uncultured Sulfurovum sp. | reverse complement strand
ATGGTACCTATGTTTGGTTCTTTGGCCAGCTTGAGTGCGTAGGCTACTGCGTGGGAGGATTCAATGGCCGGGATGATGCCTTCTTCTCGTGAGAGTTCGAAGAATGCATCAATGGCTTCTTTATCTGTAATACTTGCGTACTTTACACGACCCAGGTCTTTCAGGTAAGCGTGCTGTGGTCCGACAGAAGGGTAGTCCAGACCGGATGCAACGGAATAGACTTCCTGAGGTTCGCCCTGTTCATCCTGAAGCATATAGGATTTAAAGCCGTGCATGACCCCAGGTTTTCCCAGTGTCATAGTTGCTGCATTCTCTCCGGGGATCTCTAAACTTCTTCCTGCCGGCTCTACACCATGCATGGCAACTTCTTCATCATTCATGAATGCTGTGAAAAGACCTAATGCATTCGAACCGCCTCCTACACAGGCTACGAGGTTATCAGGCAGCTTTCCTGTCATTTGCTGGAATTGTTCTTTGGCTTCCACTCCAACGATGGATTGGAAATCTCGAACCATTTTAGGGAAAGGGTGTGGACCAACGACTGATCCGATGGCATAGAATTGTGTTACAGGGTCTCCCATGTAAGCTTCAAAAGCAGTATCTACAGCCTCTTTAAGTGTACGTCTGCCATGTGTTGCAGGGATGACTTTTGCACCCAAAATGTGCATACGCACAACATTCGGGTGCTCTTTTGCCATATCGACCTCACCCATGTAAATGTCGCATTCAAGTCCAACCAGTGCAGCTGCAGTCGCAAGTGCAACACCATGTTGTCCTGCCCCTGTTTCAGCAATGAGCTTTTTCTTCCCCATTTTTTTGGCAAGAAGTGCTTCTCCCAGACAGTGATTGATCTTGTGTGCACCGGTATGGTTGAGGTCCTCTCTTTTCAGATAGATCTCAGCACCGTATTTTTCTGAAAGATGTTTGGCATGAAAAATAGGACTTGGACGGCCAACATAGTGTTGGTAAAGATCGGTAAGCTCTTCCAGGAACTCAGGATCTTTTCTGATCTTGTCATAGGCCGTGGTGATCTCATCCATAATTGTTTGAAGCTCAGGCGGGATAAAGGCTCCACCATACTCTCCAAAATAACCCTCTTCATTTGGTAGAGGACAATCAAAAATATTTTTAGCCATTATCAATCCTTTTTCTATTAGTTTTGATAATTGTACTCCAAAATAGTTTTTGAGTGACTGAATTGTTTTTGTGATAGAATACGGGTATTTACAGCAAAAAAGGAAAGAGTCATGAAAAAAATTATAGTTATTATAGGTATCGTATTTGGGATCGTATCTTTTGCAGCGGCAGAAACAAAGATTGACGGTGAAAAGGTTTTTGAAGCAAAATGTGCTTCCTGTCACATCAAGATGATCACAAAAGAGGAGACGATGAAAATACTTAAAAGTATTAAAGCGCCGCCAATGGTGGAAGTATCCCGACAACTCAAAGACAATATCAAGATCGTGGATGATCTTGACGATGAGATCCATAGAGCGGTTGTGATCGCCTTCGTTAAAGACTATGTTATCTACCCGACTTTGGAGAAAAGTATGTGTGAAGCTATGGCACTGGAAAAGCATGGTGTGATGCCATCACAAAAGGGGAAGCTGACTGAAGCAGAGCTGAATGCTGTTGCAACATGGGTCTATGATTATTATATAGGAAAGAAATTTTAATGTATTTGGAAGCAGGATTGTACCGACATTATAAAGGAAACCTGTATAAAGTGATGATGACTGCCAGACATTCTGAAACTGGGGAATGGATGGTGGTCTATAAAGCACTGTATGGAGAAGAAGGTTTCTGGGTAAGGCCTTATGAAATGTTCCTTGAAGAAGTAGAAGTGGACGGTCAAATGGTGGCGCGTTTTGAGAAGATAGAGGGAGAGTGTTAAATCCCTTCCATTCTTCTGGCTTCAAAACTTATCAGAGTCTCTCCCGAAAATTTAAAAATCAGTTCAATAGGCCGACAGCAGACTTCACAGTCTTCAATATAGTCACTCTCTTCCTCCGAAGCATCCAGTATCATGGATATACGTTCCCAGCAGTAGGGACAGGTGAAAAAATGTTCCATTACTCTTTCTCTTTTTTCTTAAATCGTTGAGTGATCCATTCAGGCAGCATACAGCTGTTACAGTTGCCGCTTCTGTCACAACGTGCCAGTTGAATATTCCTCCAAAGCAAAAAGAGAAAAACAAATGCTAACAAAAGCTGTAAAGATGCCATCATGATATATCCCTGCATCAGGTTTTGAATTCCAAGAACAAACATAACGATGGTAACAATGAGGCACATGACATATCCTGATATTTTTAGTTGATTGTACTATACTTTTAATTATTGAAAGAGAGATAAAATATGTCAAATATCATAGAACATTTTAAAACATTAACACAGATACCACACTGCTCCAAAGATGCTGATAGACTTTTGGATTTCCTTGTGACTTTTGCAAAAGAGAGAGGATATGAGGTTAAGGTGGATACGGTGAAGAATATTTATATCTTTAAAGGGGAGCCAAAACTTTGCCTTCAGGCGCATTATGACATGGTCTGCATGGGTATGGCACCAAAGATAGAAACCTATATGGAAGAGGGCTGGATGAAAGCCAAAGAGTCTTCTCTGGGTGCCGATAATGGTATGGCGATCGCGATGATGATGCAGCTTATGGATGAAGGTCAGGCACTGGAGTTTTTGCTGACTTCAGATGAGGAGATAGGACTCATCGGGGCCAATAAAGTAGCTTTTGATCTCAAGAGCAGATATATGCTGAATCTCGATTCGGAAGATGATGCAGAAGTCTATATCGGTTGTGCCGGCGGTGCAGATATTACAGCCCATAA
>CAZCBU010000245.1:0-10512 GCA_964496995.1 uncultured Sulfurovum sp. | reverse complement strand
CTTGCATTATCTCATAACGGCTTTTGATATTTCTTCAGGTTTATTGGCATACTGCAGTGCGACATCACGTGAGATCTTTCCGTCTCTGATGAATTTTAATAACGCCTGTGTTTGTGTGATCATGCCACTGTCATCCTGACCTAATTGCATTTGTGAATAGATCTGGTGTACTTTGTCTTCACGTATGAGGTTGGCGATCGCATGGTTCGTTACCAGTATTTCAGAGGCAGCAACACGTCCTCCGCCAAGTTTTGGAAGAAGTGCCTGAGCGATCACGGCAACCAGAGATGTGGAGATCATCGCTCTGATCTGTGGCTGCTCATCTCCGGTAAAGACATCAATAATACGGTTGATCGTGCCCGGCGCGGAAGAGGTATGCAGTGTACCGAATACCAGGTGCCCAGTTTCCGCAGCGGTCAGTGCCGCTTCGATCGTCTCTTTATCTCTCATCTCCCCGATCAGGATGATATCGGGATCCTGACGCATGGCATATTTGAGGGCGATAGCAAAACTTTTTGTATCTTCCCCCACACCTCTGTGTGAAAAGACACATTTTTTATTGGTATGAATGAATTCCACCGGATCTTCAACTGTGACCACGTGTTTTTGTTCATAAAGGTTGATCTCATTCAGCATGGCAGCCAGTGTGGTTGATTTACCGGAACCTGTCGGACCGGTGACCAGAATAAGGCCTTTTTCTCTCTTAATGAGCTTCTTATACACTTCAGGTGCACCAAGGTCATCAAGAGAAGGGATCTCGATAGGAATGGTCCTGAATGCTGCTGCAGTTTCTCCGAGTGTACGATAGTAGTTCGCTCTGAAACGCCCGATACCGGGAAGCAGAAGTGCAAAGTCAAGTTCGTCATTCTCTTCGAACTGCTGTTTCTGTTTCTCCGTGATCAGTGAATAACACATCTCTTCAATGTCCTCACCGGTAAGTTTGGGCAGATTGACAGGTTTAAGTGCCCCGTCAAGCCTTATTTGAGGTTCTGTCCGACTCACCAGGTGTAAGTCAGAAGCACCGTGTGTCACAACGCTCTGAAGCAGTTTTTTAATATCGAAATTTGCCATGGTTATCCTTTTATGGTCGCTATATTCTTGTGTATGTTACAGTTGTTCCAAATATTGTGATTCATTATATCCAACAATTATATTATGCATGGATAAGATTATTCAATAATAGCAGGTACGATGAAAAAGTCATCTTTGGCTTGGGGTGCATGTCTTAAGATATCTTTTGCAATGTCATTGGCTTCTCTGGGTATATCTTCCCTGAGAGGGGTACCGCCTTCTAGTGTTGAAAAAGAGGCAGACAAATTATCGGTATCCAGTTCATTCAGATTGTCTATATATCCAAGAATATCGGTCAGCTGTCCCATGACCTCTTCTTTCTTTGAATCATCGATACGAAGATGGGAAAGTTTTTCAAGTTTTGTTAAAAGTGTGTTATCAATCTGCACGTTTTACCTTTTCGTAATTAATTAATACTTTTATCATTATATATTAATTTGGTTTAAGATATAACTACATATATTAAGTTTGAATTTAGAATCAAGGATAGAAAGATGATGCAACAGATAGATATGAGTTCTCCTGAGTTTTTAAAAGAAATGGAAAAAACCAAAAAGTTCACAGATAAAGTGTGTAAACAGTTTGGATACGAGTACCACCCGATGCATGATGTCAATGAAGGTGTGACCATGGGTCTGGCCAGACACAAGATGCTTTACGGAAAGAGATTCTGCCCCTGTTTTATGGTCGATCCTGATCCGGAAAGAGAAGGAAAATTCGTCTCTTCGGACAACAGAGTATGCCCTTGTCCTCAGGCCATCGAAAAAGAGATCCCCGAAGAGGGTAAATGTCACTGCGGTATTTTCTGTACCCCGGAGTATGTAGCTGAACAAATGAAAAAAACAGTGGAAAGTCTTTGAGAATAAAAATTCGCTATAATACGCGATTATTTTTAAGACAAGGAAGAGACAATGCAAGAATTATTAGCAAAACCTGAAGTGAATTCACAGGACTTACAGACACTTTTGGATGCCAGAGAAAAAGGTGAGATCGATTTTACACTGATCGATGTACGTGAACAGTATGAGTATGATGCGGGGCATGTCAAAGGGGTCGATCTGCTTAAGCCGACATCCACTTTCCAAAGCTGGGCACAGGAGATCTTTAATGAATATCAGGACAAGACCATTATTTTTACCTGTCGTACAGGAAGCAGAAGCGGACAGGTCCAAAATGTATTTAAAAGCAATGGACACGATAAAGTGATCAACCATTACGGCGGTATCGTAACCTACAGCGGTGAGACGGAAAGTTAGAATATGAATGTTGTTGACCTTCTTTTAAAGTTACTCAGTTTTGAATCCGTTACACCGGATGATGCGGGTTCTTTGAAATACATTGAGTCCTACCTTGAAGGTTATGAAGCGATCTATTATAATAAAGAGGGTGTTAAAAATCTTTTTTTGACCAAAAAATTCTCTGAAGGTGAACATTTGTGTTTTGCCGGCCACGTTGATGTGGTTCCTGCCGGTTCAAGCTGGGAGACCAACCCTTTTGTTCCGGTGATCAAAGAGGGACGTATTTATGCCCGCGGTACCCAGGATATGAAAAGCGGTGTAGCGGCATTTGTACAGGTTCTGAAGGATACTGAAGATTTTGAGGGAAGACTTTCCATACTTTTGACTTCAGATGAAGAAGGTGATGCAGAGTTTGGCACGGTCATCATGCTTGAACATTTAAAAGAGATTGGTCTGCTTCCCGATTATTGCATTGTTGCAGAACCGACCTGTGAAGAAAAATTCGGTGATGCGATCAAGATCGGAAGAAGAGGTTCCATTAATGGCTACCTCACACTCAAGGGAAGACAGGGACATGCGGCTTACCCCGAAAAGTCCATTAACCCGGTACATCAGATCGCTCCGATTCTCGATAAGATAGCCGGCGTCCACCTGGATAACGGTGATGATGATTTTGCACCAAGCCAAATGGTGATCACTGATATCCGCGGTGGTATGGAAGTGACCAATGTCACACCTGACTCACTGAAGATCATGTTCAATGTCAGAAACTCCACTAAAACTACACAGGAAGAGATTAAACTGCACATTGCAAAGATATTTGAGGGTTTGGATTACCATTTGGAACTGACTCAGGGCTCATACCCTTTTGTTACGACCAGGGATTCAAAGATCGTTCGAAATCTTGCGCAGAGTATTGAAAATGTGACCGGCCTGGAAACAAAGCTTTCCACAGCGGGCGGTACATCTGATGCAAGATTTATGGGAGCCTTTGGTATAGATGTCGTGGAGTTCGGTGTGATCAACGATACGATCCATGCTCCCAATGAATCCACGACCATCAAAGAAGTTGAAGCATTGTATGCTGTGTTTAAAGATACAGTAATACATTTTTCCAACTAAAAGGAACCGATTTGAAAAGAGTATTTACTATTTTACTTTTACTGTCTGCCTGCCTGAGTGCAGATATCGTTTGGCAAAAAGATATCCCTGCGGCTTTGCAGCTTGCGCAAAAAGAACACAAGCTTGTCATGGTGTTCGTTGAAGGTGAAACCTGCCGATGGTGTAAAAAAATGAAACACCGCACACTGAGTGATGAAAGTGTCGATAAACGACTGCAAGCCTACATTGCAGTGAAAGTTTTTCGTGAAAATAAAGAAGATATTAAAGACTTACCGGAAATTCAGGGTGTACCAACCATTTTTTTCATGACTGCAGAGAAAAAGATCCTGGAGAGTGTCATTGGCTATTTTAATGTGGAAGATTTTATCTCTTTCATTAATGATGTAGAGAAGAAAGTCAAAAGCAATACAGATGCTGCCTCTTTAGATCAATGACGGAGTATCCTTAGCCGTGTTTAGACGACCCAGTTTAAAAGAGTATGCAATGGCACGGCTTGTGACCATTGCAGTGAGTATTTTTCTGATCTTTTCTTTTCTGCTGTTCGCACTCCTTGATGATCCGAAAGATGCATGGATCGCTGTCATACTGCTGGCTTTGGCTTTTGCTGTTTTTGTTTTTTCCATCTATCGTGCAACAGCGCGCATGCAAAGTGAACTTGTGACGATCAGTCAATACCTGAAGAACCTTGAATCCATAGACAAGATCGAGTATGATACAGATTTTTTTACACAGGAGTTTGAAGATATCAATCAAAATCTCATCAAAGTACTGAACTCTGCAAAGAAGAGAGAAGAGATAAAACAGCGTTACAATGCAAAATTGAAACTGAAGAACAGACAGCGCGGGGATATGATCTCGGCGATCGCACATGAATTCAGAAACCCTATTGCCTCTATTATGGGATACTCACAAACGCTTCAGGATGATCCGGATATACCAGAACCTCTACAGCGTAAATTTCTCGATAAGATCTATAATAACGGCAATAAGATCGAAGCACTTTTAAGCCGTTTGATCTTGTGGAACAAATTTGAAAGCGGAGAGACCTCTCTGCATAAAAGCACATTTGATATTTCTGCACTTATTCATGAAATAACACGTTCCATGGAAGATAAATACAAGAACAGAGAGATCCTGGTCGATGCTCCCCCGACAACGATAGAGGCAGACCGGACACTCATGGAAGTGGTGATGAAGAACCTCATAGAAAATGCGCTTAAGTATTCCAAAGATGATATTCAGGTCACAGTGAAAGATGGTGTTGTATCTGTCCGGGATCATGGCGTAGGTATCGGTAAAAAGGATCTTGGAAATGTGACCAAGAAATTTTACCGATCCGGTACACACTCCTGGGATAACTCTATGGGCTTGGGACTCTCTATTGTAAAAACGATCCTCTCAATGCATGGGAACCAGCTTGAGATCAGCTCCGAAGTCGATGTCGGTTCCACTTTTTCATTTAAGATCTAAGCCGTATAGATCAACTTTTCACTTACCTTCCCATCGCTGAGCTCAACAAGCCTCATAGGGTACATATCCATATCGAGCGGACGGATAAATCCACGGGTCACAACAACATTGGTTTGATTGATCTTTGTCACAGAGTCAATGTGTTTATGTCCGGAGAGTGTCAGTATGAGGTTGTCAAAACCAAAAAGACGTTTTTGTACCTCTTCCGTGTTGTTCAGTACATATTTATGGATATCTTTAGGATCCGTGCCTTTCCAGTAGTTCGTATAAGGATGGTGGTTCAGGATAATGGTAGGTTTTCCTGTTTTAAGTGTGGCTTCGGCAAATTGTATTGTCTCTTCGGTATATTTACCGTTGTTCGCACCTTCAATACAGCTGTCAAGTCCTAAAAGAGCATACCCTTTCGTTTCAAGAAGCCAGTCTTTTCCTTTTACCTGAAGTGCGGGAGAAGAGACGAAAAGTGTTTTGAACTCTTCCAAATGGATGGCATCGTCCGGGTTGGGATGTGACTCTTTGTTTCCTCTGACATGGTAGGCAGGACAGGAGAGTTTTTCAACGATCTCTTTATAGGCAAGGGCATCTTTGTTGCCTTTGACATTATTGTTGAAGTTATCTCCTCCAAAAAGGACAAAATCAAGATCTTTATGATTTTTGTTAATGAATTCCACCATCAGTATCATGGCATCCACACTCTCATTGTTGCTGAGGTCCATATGTGAATCCGTAATATGAATGAACTTCAGTGTTTCAGGTTTCTTTTCATTGGCTTCTGCTAAAAACGGTGCAGCCGACATAACAGCCGCACCTTTAATGAAACCTCTTCGTGTGATCTTTGCCATCTTTATCTCCTAGTCTCCCACAGGTATGTATGCATAACCATTATTCTGTCTGTCTATCAGTCCAATGGTCGAATTGGGGATGATCTTGACAAAATTATATACATCTTTTGCTTCAAGTTTATTTCTTGGCATGGCTGCACCGCACATTAAAAATTCAACATCATAGTTTTTGACCATGGATGCTATACGTTTGGCCAGATCTTTATATGTTTTTATGAGTGCGGTATCATCTTTGAATATGCTGTGCTCCGGATCTTTGGTAAAAAACCTGTAGGCACCGCCATGGATCACGACGGTAACATCAAGTTCTTTTAAAGTACTTTCATAATGTGCTTTGTTGACGACAATGCCTTTAAGTATATTACGCTCGAATTTTTCCAGATCCTTTGTTGTAAGGTCATACACTACTTTTGCCGCAGACTCTTCTGCCTGCAGCAGATTCATACCTGCAAGCAGCAGTATCAGAAGTACTTTTCTCATTTTATATCCTTCGTATTTATTGGTATAGCATGTTTCCTGTAACGTTATTCTTTGGTAAGTGTCGTTACGCCAAGACCGGTTTCAATGGGATAGCCCGCTTTAGCCCAGCCTTTAAGTCCGCCTTTCAGATTAGTGGCATTTTTATAACCGAGTTTTCTGAGTGTCTGTGCAGCAAGAGCACCACGGCTTCCTCCACGGCAATAGGTGATGATACGGGCATCTTTATTTTTGATCTTGTTAAGCACCTGAAATTCCAAATTACCACGTGTGATGGCAATATAATTGTCGGCATAGATCTCACCTTCTGCTCGCTGTTCACTTTCACGAACATCCAGTATAATGACATCTTCTTCTTTGTCCAGCATGGCTTTAAGTGCTTTTGCTGTGATCTCCCCGGCATCTTTTCGGGCTTTCTCGATCAGCTTGTCTGTCTCGGGATGGCCTGCTGTCAAGGGTAAAAAGCCTATTGTTGCCAAAAGTACCAAAGTTATAAATTTTTTCATCTTTTTCCTTCATATAATATATGTATCAACAGTATAGTAGCAGTAGTGTGTAAAATAAGTGTAAAAATGTTTGAAGTGACCTTAAGCACAAATATAGTGTTTGTTTCGTAGCATTAGCTTGATGAAACAATTAAATAAAATCTCTTTGTGGGTCACCTTCCTTGTCCTGGTCATACTTCTGGCATCGGTCTTTTTCTTTTTTACGAAGAGTGAAAAAGACCGGTTGGCAAGACTGAGTGACCACGTGACAAGTAATTTTGAAGCCGGTCTTGCGTATGAAATGTCTGATCTTCTTTCGTTCTCTTTGGCATTGGCAGAAGATGGTGGCCTGAAAAATGCTTTGAGTTCAGGGGACGAAGCCAAAGGCCATGAAATATTGATGCGTATCACGCAGCGTTTTAGAAAATATACACATCTTAAATCCCTGCGTATACAGGTGTTGACCCTGGATTTCTTCATTTTTGCGCGAAGCTGGGATGAGGGGTATGAAGGAATGCCTATCTGGTGGTTCCGTGAGGATCTCAGAAAATTGAAGATCAACAAAAAGCCCAAAGTCGGTATGGAAGTGGGAAGATTGCTTACGTTTAAAGCCACTATCCCCATTTACAGCGGTAAGAAACTGCTGGGTTATCTGGAAGTCATCAAATTCGTGGATGAGTTTGCCGAAAAGTTGAATAAAAAGGGGATTGACCTGTTTGTACTGATGAATGAAAAGTATTTGAAACAGGCGGAACTGATGAAAAACTTCCCTTTTTTGCATGGCTATGTGATCTCCAATCACACCTTTAACCCTTATTTGAAGCAAAAGATCGAAATGCTGGACTGGAAAAAGCTGGAAGAAAAAAGTTATCTTTATGAGAAAAAGAGACTATATATTCTTGAGCCTATGTATAACGGTGAAGGAGAAAAGATAGGGGTATATCTGCTTACACTTTCCAAAGAAGCTTTGGATGAATATGAAAAGAGTAACCACAGAAGATCATTTTTCACACAGTTCTCAGATGAAGATATGGAACAGGTAGTGGCAAACTGGAAACATCCCTACGGCAGTTTTAAAAGCGGTTATGACAAAGATCTTATTGCTTTGCTTCCCAAACTCAATAAGGAAGATAAAACGGCATTGGAAGCTGAAGCAAAAGAGATACTCAGAGAGTACAGTAAAGAGGAATTGATAGATATTATCCTTCAAAACGAGTATAATGAAAAAAAGACCGGAGTAGTGAAATGAAAATTCTTATTTTGGAAGATGAATCCATGCTGGCACTAAGCATGCAGGAGTTTCTGGAAGACAGCGGTTATGAAGTAGACTGTTTCTCCCACTCTGAAGAAGCACATGATGCAGTATATGACAAAGTGTATGATCTTTTGTTACTTGATGTGAAGGTTCTGGGAGAAAAGAACGGATTTGAAATACTGAAGATAATGAGAGATGAAGGTATCGCAATACCGGCGATCTTCATTACTTCACTGACAGACATAGATGATCTCAGTCGGGGCTATGAGTGTGGGGCCTGTGATTATATCCGTAAGCCTTTTGATCTGGCGGAACTCAAACTGCGAGTGGAACAGGTGATCAAAATGCACTGTTTTTCATCTTCTGAAGAAATAATAGACCTGCCGTACGGATATACCTACAGTGTTAAAAATATGAAACTTTCTATTGGAGAAGAGTGTATACAGCTTGCCAAAACAGAAGCCAAAATATTGGAACTGCTTATCAAACAGCGGGGAAATGTAGTGAGTTATGAAATGTTCTGGGAAGAGGTGTGGGGCGAGTGGATCGATCCTACCAATATACGTGTCCAGGTCGGTACCTTGAGAAAGAAACTCAAAGATGACTTTATAAAAAATGTACGTGGTGTAGGATACAGTATTGATCTTTGATGCCAAAAAATTTGCGCGTAAGTATGCATTGATCTATACTGCGTTACTTGCTGTTCTGCTTATAGTCCCTTTGCTGACCTATGTATCGATCCTTTTACAGATAGACGAGGCAAAGGTCAAACTCGATCTTGAATCCCAGGCACAAAAGATCATTGTTTCCATGCAGCATTATAAAAACAGTGAAAAAGTATATCATTTCCCAAAATATAAAGAGTACAGATCTGCACTCTATACTGATAGTAAGCAGAATATATATTCGGATCTTGATTTTGAACCGGATAGTTTTGCAGAAGGTTTTCATCATCAGGAAGACCATTATTATTATGTCTACCCTTTGCCTGACGGGTACTATTTTGGAGCAAAAGGATTACTGGTCGCAACACAGCATACTGCAAACAGTATTTACCTTTTTGCCTTTTCGGTCATGATCGCCATTGTCATTGCGCTTTTCATCTTTTCTCTTTTATTGCTGAAGAATTTTTCGGCACCTTTTGAACGTCTTAACAATCAACTGGATGACTTTATAAAGGATTCCATGCATGAGATCAATACGCCTTTGAGTATCATTAATCTCAATGCTGATCTCTTTGCCAACAAATACGGTGAAAACAAATACCTCTGGCGTATTAAATCTGCCTCAAAAACCCTTGCGACCATTTACAATGATATGGATTATCTGATCAAGCAGGGGCGTGTTGAACATAAGAAGAAGCGTATTAATATGGGTGAATTCATTCAGAACAGAACAGATTATTTTCAGGAAGTCGCCAATCTTAAAAATATTACTTTACATACCGATATTGCTTCTGATGTATACTATACCTGCTCCAAAACAAAATTACAGCGTATTGTAGACAATACCATCTCCAATGCGATCAAATACAGTCATGACAATACCGATGTCAATATTGTGTTGAAACATCTTGATGAGGGGATTGTATTTTCTGTTGAGGATCAGGGTGTAGGGATAGAAAGCATTGAAAAGATCTTCTCACGATATTACAGGGAGAATGAGGCCAAAGGTGGTTTTGGTATCGGTCTTAATATTGTAAAACAGATCACAGAGGAGGAGAATATAGCGATCGATGTCTCCTCAGCATTAGATAAAGGAACGACGTTTACCTACACTTTTCCCAATAAATAATTTTTTTATAAAACAAAATTAAAAATTTTTACACTTCTTTTACACTTCTAGGATATGATGCCTTCATAACAAAATTAAAAGGAGTGTAAATGCAAAGAAAAATCAAACTTGTCACTATCGCCGCGATCTTGATCTCATCAACATCGTTTGTGGCTGCAGCAGATTTGACGAAAGCATATGAGATGCCGGATGCAAGTAAACTGATCGAGAAAGACAAACTTGCAAAACCGACAAAGTATACAATGCCAAAAGGGTGTGTAAGTACAGATGCAGCATCAATTGCAAGAGGGGAATTCATTTTCCATAACCTGAATGGTAAAAAAGCCAAAGGGACACCACCTAAAGGGCTCGTGAAATTTGTTGAGAAAAAAGGCAAAGACGGTAAAGTGAAAAAGAAAGCAAAACAGTATGGTAACTGTGTTGCCTGCCACAATATCGAAGGTGCCAGAGGTGCTGGGAATATTGGTCCTGACCTGACTAACTATAAAGCAACATTCATGGATTCAAAAGTAAGAGATGATGCTTTTGTTTTTCAGAAGATCGCAGATCCTCGTATAGATAATCCCAATACACACATGACAGTGAACTTGGCAACTAAACTCTTTACTGAGCAGGAAATTTGTGATCTTGCATCATATGTTGTTGCTGACAAAAAGAAAAAGTAAAAATCAAAAAGGAAAATAGAGAATGAAAAGAAGAAATTTTATTAAAAGTATGATGGCAGTATCAGCAGTTGCTGTGACACCGGTTGCACTGATGGC
>CAZCBU010000244.1:0-4888 GCA_964496995.1 uncultured Sulfurovum sp. | reverse complement strand
TATTTTTGGTATTATAACACAACAAAATATTACGGAGAGATAAATGTCAGCATTGCAAAAATTACAGGAAAAAATTGAACAGTGGAGAGTAGATCACGAAGCATTGAAAACTGAAAATGCACAACTTAAAGTAGAGTTAAGTAATGCTTCCGGCGCACAGGGCGAAAAGGACAACATTATTGAATCACTTAGACGTGAACTTGCAGAAAAAGATGCTGAAATAGAGAAGATCATTGCTCAGGTTGAGTCTTTACTTTCGTAAAGACTCTTTAATTCAAATCCAAAGGATTTAATATGAAACAAGTTGGACTTACCGTATCCGGGAACCGTTATGAGATCAAGCTGGAAGATGCTTTTGCGGACTTTGTCAACAAAGATCTGCAGGATGCCGGTGTAAATCTGCATACGGACAACAAGCCGGACAAACTTCTTAAAGCCTATTTGCGCCTTGCGAAACAGGCAACTTCCTATGAAGATGAAATAGAACTGCTTATTGAAACATTGGATGGCCTGTAGGGAATTATCTCCCGACAGAACCCTAAATATTTTCTTTTTTCTTCCGGCTCCGCTCTTTTCTGCTTGAAATAGAAAACCTTAAGAGATCATCTGTACTTTTCACATATTCCGGTATGGTCTCCAGACTTTTTTCCATGACTTTGTTGGCACACACGGCATCAGAGAAAGCACGGTGATGTGTCGCAGTTTCTATCTCCAGACAGTCTATCAGGTACGCCAGCCCATACCGTTCACTT
This sequence comes from uncultured Sulfurovum sp., assembly GCA_964496995.1. GTDB lineage: Bacteria > Campylobacterota > Campylobacteria > Campylobacterales > Sulfurovaceae > Sulfurovum. The sequence goes on along the minus strand of CAZCBU010000244.1, from coordinate 4,136 downwards.
TCAAAGGTACGCTTTGCCAGATCAATAGTACAGAGTTTAGGATTTCCGATACCTCCCAGACCGAATCTCGCAAAAGAAGCATTCAGAAAGGTGTAGTCAAAGTTGGCATTATGGGCAACAAATACTGCATCTTCCATGAAATGTCGTAACCCTATCAGCGCTTCTCTTCTTGTAGGCGCACCTTTGAGATCTTCGGGTTCTATCCCCGTGATCTTCGTAATGTATTCCGGCAAATATGCACACTCAACAAATGTTTCATACTTGTCGATCACTTTTCCGTTCTGGACCATGATCGCCCCTATCTCTATCACCTGAGATGTTCCAGGTTTGGAGCCGTTGGTCTCAATATCGATGACACAGTATTTTTGCTCTTCGTAAGGGGTAAAAAAAGTCTTCAGTCTGTATTTCCCGTCATCTGTCTGCTCTATGGGATACCCGGAGGCCTGAAGCAAGATAAAGATCGTATCACTGTCTTCAAGTAATGTCGTATACTTCATGACAATATGTTTATACTGATCTTCATTCAACACGCCGTCATGCTTACGGAATGCCGTGGTCAGTTCATCAAATACTTTTTGCATTGTAAATGAACTGCTCTACTTTCTGTGGATCTTTTTTACCTTTTACAGATTCGACACCCGAAGAGATATCCACACCATAAAATCCGTATTTTTTCACTTCAGATATATTTTCCGGTGTTAAACCGCCTGCCAGAATGATCTTCGAACAGTCAAGCCCTTCGAACCATTCAAGATTCAGTCGTTTACCTTCTCCTCCATACCCTTCACAAAAAGCATCAACCAGTCTGTACCTGTCTGAAAAGATATGCACATCTTCAGGATTTTGTGCACGTATCACCGGCAAAGTCTTCAAAGCTATACTGTCCAAGGACATTTCGTCCATTTCAAAATGTATCTGAGCCAATGAGATATCTGCATGTCGGCATACGGCATTGATACTCTCTACACTCTCATTGACGAACAGTCCGACCCGTTCTACAAAAGGAGGAAGCATTTCAATGATCTTTTTTGCCGCATCAGGAGTAATATAGCGTGGAGACCTGTCATAGAAGACGAAGCCCAAAGCATCTGCCCCACATGCTACGGCATGCAACGCATCTTCCAGATTGGTGATCCCGCATATTTTAACTCTCATCGCTCTCCTTCATTATTTTAAAGCAGCAATCGCTTTGGCTATACCTTCAGGATGTTTGTAAACAAAAGATCCGGCAACCACCACATCCACCCCAGCAGCTTCCAGCTCTTTGACATTGATGTTATTCACTCCACCATCCACTTCTATCAGACAGTTTGGATTTATTTTTTTGATCATCGCTTTGAGTTTTTGGGCTTTTTCTATGACAGAAGGAATAAATTTCTGTCCGCCAAAACCGGGATTGACCGACATAAGCAGAACCATATCCAGGTCTTCAAGCAAAAACTCTATAGCTTCCGGCGGGGTATGCGGATTCAGCGTGATCGCCGGCTTGATACCTAAAGCACGAATTTTCTGTATAAGTCTATGAGGATGTTTCTCTTCTTCTATATGAAATGAGATATATTCCGGCTTCAAGGGGGCAAACAGATCTACGAAAAAGGAGTTATTCTCAACCATAAGATGAATATCCAGTGGTTTGGTCGCTGCTTTTGCTACTGCTTCGACCACGACAGGTCCTATGGTAAGATTGGGAACAAAATGGCCATCCATCACATCAACATGGACAAGATCACATCCGCCTTCACAAATGGCTTCAACATCATGTGCCAAATATCCAAAATCTGCAGACAATATACTTGGAGCTACTAACATACATTTCCTCAGTAAATAATTTTGGCCATTATAGCAAAACCAAACTTGTATTGAATCTTTTTGTCTATCAAAGCCCTGAGATCATACAAAAATAATGGATCTTAAGCAAAATTTATGTTCAGTTTGTCTATAATCGCACAAAATATTCGAGATTGCAAACCCTATTGTCTGCATATCTACATTAAAAGAAGGTACAATCATGTCAAGAAAATGTGAAATTTCCGGTAAAGGTCCGCTTGTAGGAAACAACGTTTCTCACGCGAACAACAAAACAAAAAGAAGACAACTTCCTAACCTTAGATCTGTCAAGATCACTTTGGAAGACGGAACAACAAAAAGAATCAAAGTTGCTGCTTCTACTCTTAGAACAATGAAGAAAAAAGCTGCTCAAGCTGCTGTAGCAAACTAATATCCCTTCTTTAGGGATATCACACTTTTGAGTTTAGCTCAAAAAATCAAAAAGTTTCTCGGTTGGAGAAGCACCCCAAAACCACATATTACCCTAAATGATGAATTTTATGGTCATTTAGCCCCTTTTAGACTTCCTCTCGCACTTACTGTATTTATCATGCTTATCGGAACGATAGGATACATGGTCATTGACGGTTTTCCGCTTATGGATGCCATTTATCAGACCGGGATCACCTTTACTACAGTAGGTTTCGGAGAGACACAGCCCATTTCCGACCTGGGTCGCATCTTCACCATCACACTCATTATTTTTGGATTTGTTGTCTTTTCCATTGCGGTGGGTATTATTGCAGAAGTAGTCAAAAAAGGTGAATTTCAAAAAACTGCCAAGGAGCGTAAAATGCTTTATGAGATAGCCAGACTGAAACACCATTTTGTTGTCTGTTACCACAATGAATTTACCATACAGGTCACCAAACAGTTACGTGCCAACCACATCCCTTTTGTCGTTGTAGATCCGAGAGAAGACCTTGAGGATATTGCCAAAAAATACCATTACCCCTATTTTGTCGTTGCTGAACCTCATACGGAAGAGGGGATACTCAAGTCTCATCTCTCTTCTGCAAAAGGAGTGATCACACTGGCAGACAATGTGGCGGACAATATTGCGACCATTGCTTCTGCCAGACTTTACGAAAGTGAGATAAGCCGTGCCCGGAAATTCCTCATTATCGCCAATGCTAAAAGCAACGAAGATGACCAGAAACTGCTCAAACTCGGTGCAGACAAAGTGGTTACAGCCACCAAGCTGATGGCAGAACGTATCAATGCCATGGCAGCACGACCTGATATGGAGAACCTTTTGCAAGAGTTCCTTTACAAAAAAGATACTCCGCTGGACCTTGAGGAGGCTAAAGTCTCCAAAACATCCTGGCTGGTCCTGAAAAAGATCAGAACAGCACGTTTCAGAGATATCGCCAATGTAACGATCATTGGCATCCGGCAGAAGGACGGTACATTCATTCCTATGCCAAAGGGTGACACGATCATCATGCCTGAATCGAAACTGCTTCTTATCGGTACGGAAGATGGTATCAGGCATGCCAAAAAGATCATTCGTAAAAAAGAGAAGCCTGAAGAGCTGAAATACGTTTAAATAAACGTAGGGTCGGTTTACCGACCGTTTAAAAATACACTATTTCAATAATGGTCGGTAAACCGACCCTACATAAAAGGTATATACATGTCTAAATTTACAATTACATCTATGGAGAACGGTCTTGAGAATGTAAAAGGTTTTTACTGCGATGCTGTCAATGCCGGGTTCCGTCCAGAAAAAGTGCAGGGGGATGTTGCATTCATACGAAGCGAAGTCCCCTGTGATATCTCAGCGGTCTTTACCTCCAATACTTTCCAGGCTGCACCTATAAAACATTTCCAACGCTATGGCAAAGATTTCCAGACCGATTTCATTCTGATCAATGCCAAGAATGCCAATGCCATGACCGGAGAAAAAGGGATTGAAGATATTGACACAATCATGTCAACACTGCAGACAAAACTGAAGGTAACCAATCCTGTTATGAGTTCAACCGGTGTCATTGGATACCGTCTGCCTATTGACAAGATCACTTCAGCATTTGACACCCTGGATTTCAATGCATCCCATTCAGACAAAGCCGCACGTGCCACCATGACCACCGACAGCTTCAAGAAAGAGCTGGCTTACAGAGTAGAACTTGACAATGGTGGACATTTCAATATCGCTGCCATATGCAAAGGGGCAGGCATGATCAATCCTGCCATGGCAACCATGCTCTGTTTCATTACGACCGATGCAGATATTCCCAAAAACGATATGGATGCACTGCTTCTTGAAGGCACAGAACACTCATTCAATCGCATCTCGGTCGATG
>CAZCBU010000243.1:0-5590 GCA_964496995.1 uncultured Sulfurovum sp. | reverse complement strand
TCATGATCTTGGAAAGATTGTAAATATAATTGTCAACCAGTGAAATATCATAAAATGCTTTCTTGACCTGATATATCTTTGCATTCAAAAGTTTTTTTGTATCATATTGGCTCATACGGTGTAATGACTGTGTAATATGTTGATACTCTGTCAATTTTCCACCTGTATAAAGTGGCAGCATGTAAGATATTTTTGTTTGAAAATGGTTTCTCGCATCAGGATAATTTAAATCATTTGGTGGCTTATTATACATATCTTGACAAGCCTGCATATTACCACCCTGACATGCCCCAAAGTTATTCATGAACTCTTCAGCACCAAAGTCTCCAAAGTTTGCTTCCCTGCTTTGAAGCTTGAATCCAAAAACATTTCCTGCATCATTGGAACGCATCCCCATAACAGTTAAATCCAGCTTTCCGTAATTCAGTGCTTCCGTTGCTTCTGCTTCATATGCCTTCATCTGTTCATTGAAACGGGAGATCTTTAACTCCAGATTATCTTTTTTCAAGATTTCAACAGCTTGATGAAGACTTAAATTCTTCATCCCGGCAAACAGTGGTAACGAAAGTGCCAATAAAAGAATAACTCTTTTGATAAACATCTTATAAACTCCTAATAAAATTATATTATAGCGTAAGAGTTAATAATACACTATATCCTTGTTAAAAATAGCAGTTATTATAACAAATATAATTTAAGGTAATGTTAAAAAGAGGTAGTTTCTTCGTTATTTTTGCAGAACAAGAGAGAAGCAGATACTTCTCTCTAATTGATCTTAAAGTGTCGCATAACTCACAGAGATACATGCTCCAAGTGAAGCAAGTTCATCAATGACTTTTTTAGATACCTGACCGTCAACACGTACGACAGCAAGTGCCTGTTCTTTCTTGTCCCGTCCCAGACGGAAATCTGAAATATTCAAACTGTTACTGGCCAGAATATGCCCTACATCACCGATCACACCTGGAGTATCCGTATTTCTGAAGAAGATCATAGTACCTTTTGGTTCGACATCGAGGATATACTCGTCAATCTCAATAATACGTTGTACAGTATCATCAAAAACTGTACCTGCAATAGTGATGGTACTGTCAACCGTTGTAAGTTTTATCTTCACTTTATTAGTGAATCCACTTGTGTTTGGCTCAACCTCTTTTATCAATTCGATATCACGCTCTTCAGCAACAAATTCAGCATTCACATAGTTGACCTGATCAGCCAGTGACTCTGTCAATACACCGACAGTAGCAAAAGTCATCATAGAATCAATATAGTCAGATACCGGGCCCTTTGCCGTTACTTTAATGGATTTCACGGCTGACTTCGTTACCTGAGAAGAGAGGTGTCCCATTTTCTGGATCAATTCAAGGTACGGTCTTACAAAATTCGGCAATTCATTCTCTTTGATCGGCAGGTTCAAGGCATTCGGATAAGAGATACCTTTTGCAGCAGCAATGGCATTTTCCGCAGCCTGAATGGCAATATTGCGCTGTGACTCTTTGGTATTGGCACCAAGGTGCGGTGTTACCGTTACATTATCAAGATCAAGAAGCGGATGATCTGTAGCAGGTTCTTTGTTGAATACATCGATCCCGGCCATTGCGATCTTACCTGACTTTAAAGCTTCAAGCAATGCTTCTTCATTGTACAATCCACCTCTTGCACAGTTAATAAGGATCACACCGTCTTTCATTTTTGCGATCTCATCCGTATTGATCATACCGATCGTCTCTTCTGTTTTTGGTGTATGGATGGTAATAATATCACAGGCCAGAATATCATCAAAATTCTTGGTATAGCCGATGTCCAGGTCTGTTGCTTTACTTGGATCGATATACGGGTCATACGCAAGAACATCCATTTCAAAGGCTTTTGCTCTTTTTGCCACACGTGAACCAATATTACCAAAACCGATCACACCCAGTTTTTTATCTTTCAGTTCCGTTCCGTACCAGTCCTGTCTTCTCCAGACACGATCAAGTTTCAAATTGTTATGTGCATAAGGAAATTTTCTTACGCATGAAAGCATATGTGCCATGGTAAGTTCCACTGCCGCAATTGTATTGGCAGTAGGAACATTCATCACGACAATTCCCTGTTTACTTGAACCGGGAATATCCACATTATCCACGCCAACACCGGCACGCACGATCGCTGTGATCTTCTGTGCAGCATCCAAAAATGGCTGATCTACATCCGTAGAAGATCGAGTGATCGCCACATCAGCAAGAGGAATAATTTCTGCAATAAGTTTATCTTTTGGCTCATCTGCAGCATTAATAAATTCTATTTCATTGTCATTGGCAAGGATATCCAAACCGCTTTGATGTATATGGTCACAAACTACAATCGTTTTTTTTGACATATCATAACCTTTTTGTAAATTTTGTACTAGAAGTACTGAAGTGTGCGACTAGCGCAAATGATATTTTATATAAAATATCATTTTATCATCACAATCACAAAAAGTATCGAGAGACACTTGTGTGATCGTAATATTAAGTTCAGGCAGTTAAGCCTTATTTCTTGAATTTATCACCAAATGCATCACCAAGGGTCATGCTGTCATCCTGATCAAGATTGAGTTGTTCCATTGCTTCTCTTTCTTCTTGACGCTCAAGTCTTTTGACTGAAACTCTGATTCTGTCAGTGTTAGCATCAATGAAAGAAATAACACCTTTGATCTCTTGCCCTTTTTCGATCTCATCGAATTTAAGCGGGTGAAGATCTTCTGTTCTGATAAGTGCATCAACATTGTTTTCAAGTGCAATGAATACACCGAAATCTTTTTTATCTTTCACTGTACCGGTTACAATTGAACCGTTTTTATGTGTTTCTGCAAATGCTTTAATCGGAGAATCTTCCAATGCTTTTTTGCTCAATGAGATTTTTCCTGCATCTTTATCGATCTTAATGATCTTCACTTCTACTTCGTCACCTACTTTAAGTTCTGACTTGGCATTTTTACTTTTATCCCAAGAGATCTCCTGATTGTGAAGGAGACCTTCTACTGCCCCCACTTTTACGAAAGCACCAAAATCAGTGATAGAAGTTACCGTACCGGTAACCACATCGCCAACTCTGTACTGAGAAGTAAAGGCATCCATTGGTTTTGGAAGAAGATTCTTAAGGCTTACTCTAAGTCTTCTTCCCTCTTTGTCAATTTCGATCACTTCTACATTGATCTCAGAATTGTTCTCCAGGTAGTCTTTCGGATGTTTAACATTTTTATCCCATGAGATTTCAGATACGTGAAGGAAAGCTTCAAGATCTTCACCAAGGTCAACAAATACACCATATGGTTCAATGTTTGAAACAGTAGCAGTTACTGTATCTCCTACACCAATGATCGCATCAATATCTGCCCAAGGATCAGGGTTCGCATCTTTGATCGACAATGAAAGGTGTCTTTTTTTCTTATCGTAATCCAAAGCGATAACATTGACTTCGTCACCTTCCTGGAAGTATTTGGAAGGATTGACCGGCCCTTTGTGAGAGATCTGTGAATAATGAACCAAACCGTCCATACCACCAACATCTACGAACATACCGTAAGATGTGATTTTCTTGATCGTTCCGATAACAGGCTCTTTACTCTCAAGTAAAGCACCGACGATCTCATCAGTTTTTGCTTTATCACGTTCAATAAGTTCTTTTCTTGAAACAACAACCGAACCTTTGTCTTTATCAACTTTAACGATAACAGCTTTGACTTTTTTACCGATCGGGTCAATTTTAGAAGAAAGGTAAGAAAGTGTACGAGGCATAAAGAATTCTAAGCCATCAACTTCTACAACGTATCCACCTTTGTTTTTCTTAGTAACAACGCCTTCAATAATATACTCTTGATCTTCATCGTATTCAGCAATGAACTCATTCAATGCAACTCTTGCAAGTGCAGCTTTATAAGAGATACGACCTCTACCCAAAGTAACAACATCAATAGTGTCATTGACTGCAAAAGCAACATTACCTTCTTCATCTGTAATTTCAGAAAGATCAAGGTTGGCATCTCTACCACCACCAATATCAACGACTACCAAATTGTCTTTTTCATCAATTTTAACAATTGTACCTGTAACTAAATCACTTCTTGACTCTGATTTTTTAAACGATTCCTCGAGCAGCGCCTCAAAATCTACTTCTTCTATTTCGATATCTTCGAACTTCATACCTATCCTTATGTGTACACAAATTTTGCGTAATTATACCGAAATTTTTTATTAGGATGCTTATGATAAAATTTTATAATATGTAGTGGCAAGGCATACCCTGCCCCTGCGAGGAATATTAATAACTGGAAATACTCTCCAGGACTTCAAAATACGTAGGAAAAGTCTTTGCTGTACACTCCGGCTCATTAATGGTTACAGAAACCGGATCAAGGGCCAAGAGAGAAAAACACATTGCCATTCTGTGGTCATCATAGGTATCAATGGCTGCATGTTTTAACCTTTTGGGAGGGGTGATCCTCAGATAATCTTCCCCCTCTTCCACCTCAGCACCTACTTTACGCAATTCAGTTGCCATGGCAAAAAGTCTATCCGTCTCTTTCACGCGCCAGTTGTAAATGTTACGTAAGGTAGTGATCCCTTTGGCAAAAAGTGCTGTGGTCGCAATGGTCATCGCAGCATCAGGGATATGGTTAAAGTCCATATCAACGGCATTCAATTCCCCTTTGGTAACAGAAACATAGTCATCGCCCCATTCAACCTTGGCACCCATCTTTTCAAGAACATCAGCAAAAGCGACATCACCCTGAACAGAGTTTTTGCCGATACCGGTCACTTTGACCGTCCCTCCTTTAATGGCTGCTGCCGCCAAAAAGTAAGAAGCTGAAGAGGCATCCCCCTCAACCATAAAGGCATCTATTGCCTTATAGGTCTGCCTGCCCTTGATCTTAAAAGTTTTGTAGTTATCATTTTCAACTTCAACACCAAAAGCCTTCATTAGATGCAAGGTAATATCAATATAGGGTTTAGAAACAAGCTCACCGAGTATAGTGATCTTCATATCATTTTGTGCCATTGGCGCTGCCATAAGCAGTGCTGTCAAAAATTGACTGGAGATCGTACCGTCAATACTCACTTCTCCGCCTTTCAAAGCATTGGCTTCTATTTGCAGTGGCGGATACCCTTCATTTTCAAGATAATTGATCTTTGCCCCAGCCTGACGCAAAGCATCGACCAAGTGTCCGATAGGCCGTTCTTTCATTCTTGGCTCACCGGTCAAGAGATAGTCGCCTTTCCCCAGACACAAAGCAGCACAGAGCGGACGCATGGCAGTACCGGCATTGCCTAAAAAAAGTTCTTCAAAAGAGTTATTTTTCAAAGGACCACCGTTACCGACCACTGTACACTCTGTCTTATCTTCAGAAAGTGTATAGTCGATCCCCAACTGTTTCAAGGCATTAAGCATATGACGGGTGTCATCACTTTCAAGAAGATTCGTGATCCTGGTAGTCCCTTCAGCCAAAGCAGCTAAAAGAAGTGCCCGGTTCGAGAGACTTTTGGAACCGGGAAGGTTTACCTCTCCCTCAATTTTAGCAATAGGTTTCAGAGTCAAAGTATTCACAGCTTAATCTACCTTC
>CAZCBU010000242.1:0-2850 GCA_964496995.1 uncultured Sulfurovum sp. | reverse complement strand
GAAGAAGCCAAAGGGATCAATGATGACCTTGAAGTGGTAGAAGGTATGCAGTTCGACAGAGGGTATCTCTCTCCATACTTTGTGACCAATACAGAAAAAATGACATGTGAACTGGAAAACCCGTTACTGCTCATTACCGATGCAAAGATCACTTCACTCAAAGACCTTGTACCTGTGCTTGAGCAGATCCAGCAGAGCGGAAGACCACTGTTGATCATCTCTGATGACCTTGAAGGCGAAGCTTTGGCAACGCTTGTACTCAACAGACTTAAAGGGGTACTCAATATCGCTGCAGTCAAAGCACCGGGCTTTGGAGACAGAAAGAAAGAGATGTTAAAAGATATCGCTATTCTGACAGGTGGAACAGTCATCACTGAAGAGCTTGGCCTCTCACTTGACAAAGCAACTTTGGCAGAACTTGGGCAAGCTGCACGTGTCGTCATAGACAAAGACAATACTGTGATCGTTGATGGTAAAGGTGAAGCATCAGACGTGGAAGCAAGAGTTGCAGAGATCAGGATCCAGATCGAAAACACGACCAGTGAATATGACAAAGAAAAACTCCAGGAAAGACTTGCAAAACTCTCCGGTGGTGTAGCGGTCATCAAAGTCGGTGCAGCAACTGAGACAGAAATGAAAGAGAAGAAAGACAGAGTCGATGATGCCCTTTCAGCGACCAAAGCTGCGGTAGATGAAGGTATTGTTATTGGTGGTGGTGCTGCACTCATCAAAGCAAGTCAAGCTGTAGATCTCAATCTTCAGAATGATGAAGCGGTTGGTGCAGAGATCATCTTGAGAGCCGTCTTTGCTCCGATGAAACAGATCGCACAGAATGCAGGATTTGATGCAGGTGTCGTAGCAGACAAAATTGCAAATGCCGATGATGCAAATCTTGGGTTCAATGCAGCAACTGGTGAGTATGTCGATATGCTTAAAGCAGGGATCATTGATCCACTTAAAGTAGCACGTGTTGCACTTCAGAATGCCACTTCGGTATCCAGTCTGCTTCTGACGACCGAAGCAACTGTTTCAGATATCAAAGAAGCACCAACACCTGCTCCGGCTATGCCGGACATGGGCGGAATGGGCGGTATGCCGGGGATGATGTAAGTTCCTCTTTTTATCTCCGTAGGGACAAGGCATGCCTTGTCTCTACAATATCCTCATTTAACACTTTATCTCAACAACTCTTGAAATTCAAAGACAGGCAATGGTCTGGAGAACAGATATCCCTGGGCATGATCACAATTCAAATTAGTCAGTACAGCCACCTCTTTTGAAGTTTCAACACCTTCTGCAACCACTTCATAACCCAGTGTATGTGCCAGACTAATAATTCCCTTGACCGCCGTTTGATGATCCATATTGGAAGAGAGATCAAAGATCAGGGATCTGTCTATTTTCAACATCAGAATTGGCAAAGACTGTAAATGTTTCAATGAAGAATAGCCTGCACCAAAATGGTCTAAAGAGATGGAGAGTCCTGCATCTTTGAATAAGGCAAAGTCAATAGCGGTTTTTTCTATATTTGCCATCGCATCTTTTTCTGAAATATCCAAATTAAAATCAAAAGGATCCACCTGGTATTCTTCAAAAAGTATATTGATCTTTTTGATCAGCTCATCTACCTGCATTTCGCGTAACGATAAATTTAACGTGATCCTGAATTTAGTGAACCCCAGTTCATCCCATTGTTTACGCTGTCGCATTGCTTCTCTGAAAACATACTCACCTATATTAACGATCAATCCCGTTTTTTCAGCTACCTCAAGGAATTTGTCAGGGGCTATCAACCCCAATTGAGGATGATTCCAGCGTATCAATGCTTCTGCACCGATCATCTTCTCCTCTTTCAGGTTAAAGATCGGCTGATAATAAAGTAGGAATTCCTTGTTCTTTAATCCGGAAATGATCTCTTCATTCATTTTCAGTTCATCTTTATGAATGATCTGTGTCTCCTGATTGAAGATCTCTATATTGGATACGGAATCTTTCTGTGCATTATCCAGTGCGATATAGACATGATTAATGAGTTTTGTCGCATTTTCACCATGTATCGGATACCGTGCAATTCCAAAAGAAACAGTTAGACGTGTATTCACATCTCCCTTATAATAATTAGTGATATCGATAAGAAGTTTTCTGGCAACCTTGCGTGCCAATTCATCTTCATCCACATGTTTGATCAGCAAAAGAAATTTATCACAATCCATACGATAGACTTTTCTGTTCTCATCAGGATTCTCTATAAAATAGTTCGCCATGTTTTTTAAAATGGTATTGGCATAGGCATGCCCCAATGTGGTCTGTATCTCTGAAAAATGGTCTATACCCAATAAAAAAAGTGCAAAAGATTCTGATTTCTTCTGGCTCTCGATAACGAGTGCATTGATATCCGCCAAAGAAGTGAACTGACTTGGAAATCCTGTCAGAAAATCCACTTTACCGTCACTCTTCACAACTTCATTACCCATTCTGGCATTGGTATCAATGACACAGGTGATCGTATCATCGATATTCCAGCTGTTACGGTCTATGTAGATATTGACAATACTTTTTTTACCGTTAACAACCAACACGGCATCTTTAAAATGAAAACTTTCCTTGTTCGTATGACTCTTACGTTCAATGGCATCAAAAAAATCAATAGGCTCAGCTGTAGCAAGTTTTAATTCGGCCATTCCGTCAATGACATAGGTATCATCCTTTTTTTGCAAAGAAAAAAGTGCTTTGGCCGCTCCATTGGCAAAAAGTATTTCATGATTCTTGGAACAGACCATCATTGCTTCACTGGAATACTCTTTTTCCCTTTTAAAAAATTTTAATTCATTTTCTACCTGTGTGAATTTT
>CAZCBU010000241.1:0-2515 GCA_964496995.1 uncultured Sulfurovum sp. | reverse complement strand
GCTTTTTTTGTGGTACTTTTTGAGGAGCCTTATGCGGTACGGCATACGGCTTTGGTGCCGGCGGTACAGCGTAGTGTGGTGGCTGTGTTGCATACACGGCCGTACAGAGCAGCGGAACTAAAACCACTGACAAACTAATTTTCTTCATAATCTATTCTCCTAATATTTAATATCTTTACTATAACTATTTTCCAAGCGGATGAAAAGGTCATTTTCAAACAAACTTTTTACTTAAAAATGACCAGTCACGCTGTTTTCTACCAATAATAAATCGCTTCGATCCAGGCTCTGTAGTCAGAATCTGACTGGTCGTAGTCCAATCCTGAGGGGTCATTGTATGGACGTTTTATATGCTTATCTCCCCCCACTTGTTTACCCACGGTCAGACGAACAACAGCCGTGTCACTCCAGGTCTGACTTAACCCGATCCCTATCGTTTGCAGGTTCAATTCATTGTCAATAGGATCAAGAGGTTTATACCAGTCTATTATCCTATCTCTGGTCGATGCATCTTTAAATATCTGTAACCACCCATAGCTGTAAAAAGCACTTACCTGAAAGTCTCCACCCCATGGCATCTTATAAAAGTCATAACGAAGGTCTGCATAGAAAACAGCAGCATTATCTCCTGCAAATTCACCAGTAGCATAGCCTGCAAGTGAGTAAGGACCTCCTATGAAATATTTTTCAGAAGTATCGAGGTTTTTACTTGCCCACTGTCCGTCAACAGAGATCTTACTTGAAAAGTTCCCCACAAGATTCTGGTAACGCGAGAGAGAGAAAGTCGCTTTTGTAAACTGACCTTCAGACCCATAATATTTTTCATCTGTTATTTTATGCTGTGCATTATTGAGTGTCAGATCTCCTGTTGTTACAGCAATATCAAGATAACTAATACCATTGAGCATAAACTCATCACTGCGATTCATAGAAAGTCTAAAGACTCCTTTATCAATATCTGAATTATCCAACTCATCAGTTAAACTATAGTCTTTTAGTTTGGTATGCACATAATCAAGCTCGACCTCTACATTGAAGTCCTCCGTTCTAACCACAGGGTATTTAAGATATGCTGTAGCATTCCATGCAGTTCCGTCACCACCCTCTCCAGGCTCTTGATGTTTGAGTTCATAATCAAGATAGTCAAAAGAAGCACCCAGTCTCATACCATTGTCAAAGACAGGCACAGCAAAATCAATATACCCGTAGTTGGAGTATTTACCTGTTGTGATCAAACGTGCAACGATCTCTTCACCGTTTCCTGTTGGAGAATTCCAGTAAAGTGTTGTCGCCACTTGCGTTCTTCCGGTATAGTAACTCCCGTAGTTATCAATATCTACATTGCCGTTGAACACATCTTCATCGGTAACAGTAACGACCAGATCATCTGTATTTTTCTCTGTACCGTAGTAAAGATCTGCTTTGGCAGATATACCGGGAAAGTCATTGGTCAAGAGCATAGCACGTTCAAACTCCCCCTGCTTCATTGCACCCGGCTTCATAATGTTATCCCACAGTTTATGTACTTTTTCTGTTTTGATCCGTTTTCCACTATTTTCTACCGAGATACCGTCTTTTTCCAGGTGCCTTTCATCTACTACAAGTACAATGATCCCATTTTTAAGGATATAGGGTTCTATGAGTGCGACATTTGCAGTAAAGAAGCCTTTTTTATGATAGTATGCAGTAAGTGCGTTGGCTGCTTCGACAAGCTCTCCTGTGGCCATTTCACGACCAATGAAAGGAGCCAGTACTCTATCCATCTCAGCTTTGCTCAGTTCATCATTACCAATAACCTTGAAGCCATTGACACGCACCAAATATTTTTTACTGTACACCACCTTTTGTGTTTGCTTTTGCTTTGGATGCTTCCGAGTCTCTATACCACGCTGAGCATTTTTCTTGATCTGATTGTAGATACTTCCCGTATCCGTAAATGGCGCTGCAGAAAGTACAGTCATACTTAATGTTCCAAATACTGCCCCTCTTAAATAGTGTGATCTCCTCATAAATAAATCCTTCTTCCTCTGTTATAATTGTTTGCATGGATATTATCAGAAATATAGCTCTGTGTAAATATCATTTTTTTTAATATTTTTTTGGAAAATGATAAATTATTTAAATACAACTGGTCATTTCAAACATAAAAAAAATGTTGAAAACGACCTTCTCTGCATACTGTTTTTAAGATAAAGTGATATAATTAAAATAATTAAAAAAGGGGGGAGTATCTATTGAATCCTATAAGCCCACTGTTAATTGCTTACCGTAAACATCATAATCAGACACAAAAAGATCTGGTATCTGAACTTTCACAATATTCCAAGGAATTTAGAGCACTCAATACAGTCACATTGAGTCGATGGGAAACAGGTACGACCTCACCCAGTCTCTCCAAAAAGAAATTACTTCTGCACTTTTTTGCAAACTCACAGTGCCTCACTTCTGATGATACCTGCCATGACATCATATATGAGGCTTATGAAAAACTCTATGAACCTTTAAGTACAGTATT
>CAZCBU010000240.1:0-4667 GCA_964496995.1 uncultured Sulfurovum sp. | reverse complement strand
TCTCAAATCGCTTCGCTTTTAAGGGTGTTCACCACGACAGGCACACTTCGTGTGATTAATAGAGGAAGCCTTGAGAAAATGGTCTATAGTATGCCAATATTACACATTGCTCACATGAGCAATGTGAGTTTATCCTCGCTGTGTTTCTCCGGCATAAGCGATAATTCCCGGTCTCAAGTTGCAGACGTGTTCGAATCCTAGTGATTTCATAGCATGCTGTACCTGGAAACTTCGGCTTCCGGTATGACAGTAGACGATGACCGGTGTCTGCTTCTTGTCATTGTGCTCTTCTATTTTCGCATAGAATTGTGAGGTAGGTACCAGTGCATCGGTTCCGACAATGTGGCCCATCTGGAACTCCATGAATTCCCTTACATCAAGAAGGGTGAAGTGTATCATACCCAGCGATCTTGCTTCTATCAGTGCTTCAAGTTCATCTCCATCGAGTTGTTCTTCTTTAAGCAGTGCCTCTGCCTGCCCTTTGGTGAGACCTTTGGAGTGTTCATGTACGATCTCCTCTATCTCATCATGTTGTGCCTGTTCTTTTGCATATTCAGGAGTACAGAAGATACCGCAATGGCATAAGCCGTCTTCCGGGATCTCTTTTTCCAGAGCAGGTTTACAGGGACAGATACGGTTATCGGCCGCTTTCTGCTCCTCTTTGGTCTCGCCGATGACCATAAAACAGGGACAGAACCTTTTACCGTAAATAAGTTTATTGCGGGCAAGTCCCATGGCGACACCCTCATTGACCTCTTCATTGGGGTTTTGTACCAAACCGAACTGCGTATTGACCTTTTCCACAAAGGTCCATGTTTTTTCAAGCTCCGCCTGAAATTCATCTGAATTCATATCAATCTGCTGCATGAGGATCCTTTTCCAACTCTTTATTAATATCTTTTGTCATTTTATCAAACTCTTTGGCATACCCTTCTATGGTCTTGCTCCAGGTATCAAGAAAACTTTTTGTTTTATTGAGGTCAATATTGATGTGTGTTTCATTGACTTCAATACCGGCTTCTTTATCATCGATGATACCTTTTTCCATATCTTTTGCAAATTTATCGGCATGGACTTTGATATTTTCAGCCATTTTCTGGAAAAAATCTTTTGTCTTGTTTGTATCGATGATGAGTTTCCCATTATCGGTCGTAATACCTATGTGGGCCAGTTTATTGTTCTTTGCCAACTCTTCTTCTTTTTGCCTTGCTTTCTCTTCCTGCTCTTTTTTGAGTTCAGCACGAAGTTCTGCTTTTGCCTGTGCCGCAACTTTGGCATCATGTTCTGCCTGGTTCTCTTTGGCATTCTGACAACCTGAAAATGAGAGGAGTATAGCAGCGGACACAAGTAGTTTTTTTGTCATAGTCATAGTATACCTTTAGATCGGAATTGATCCTTTATTATACAATTAATTGTGGAGAAAATGTTGAGTGGTTACCCCGCAGAGAGGGGGTAGAAGATATTTAAGTGTGTTTGAGAGCTTTATTTGCCTCCACATTTACCCTGGCCGCATTTGCCTTTTGCTTCTTTTTTCTCAGCGGTCTTGTTCATGTCTTTTCCCCCATTGCACTTCATAGCTTTTTTATCACTACTACATTTACCTGCCTGGCACTTCATTGGTTTTGGTGTATCGCCTGATGCACATTTTGCATTTGCCATAGTGAATGATAATGCAGCAGTTCCCGCGATGATAAGTCCTAATTTGATCAATTTTTTCATTGTATTTCCTTTTGTATGTAAATAATATATGGATGGATATTTACTGTTCGTCACCGAAGAGTAAATAATCCAAAGAGAATTTTCCGGCTCCGTGTGAAGCGAATATTGCCAGAAACAGCATGTAATACAGTGGTATTTCAAATCCATTGTTACCCGCGGAAAAACCGTGAGCCAGGTGTACCGTCGTGATCGCCACGACCATGACCACCATTAACGGGATAGAAATAAGTCTCGTAAACAGTCCAAGTGTTAAGAGTATAACACCAAGAAGTTCAGTTGAAGCTGCCATATAGGCATTGAGTGTCGGAAAAGGAATTCCCATAGAATCAAACCAGGTAGCCACAGAACTGATGTCCGACCACTTTTGCATGGCAGGTTCGTAAAAACCGTAAGCCACAGTAAACCTGGCCAGGAGCAGTGAAAGACTCTGTCCGTTACTTAGAATGTTCTTGGTAAATGGGTATAGTTTTTTTAACATATTGACCCTCCTTTTGTGTCTGTCTTGTGTGACTTAACTACCACACTTTTTGGATGCTTTTTTTGCATCGCCACATTTGTTGCCAGTTGTGCCGGATTGACATTTTTTATCCACTTTCTTGGCCGTACCACATTTTCCTGACTGGCATTTTGCCACTTCAGCATCGTTACTGTCCGTACATCCGGTAAAAGCAATGAGTGCCAGTCCCAGTAGTGAACCAAATAGTAATTTTTTCATTTTGTCTCCTTTCTGTTTTTTTAGACAATTGAAGTATAGTAAGATTCATGTGTAATGTCTGTGTATCAGTTTTTATGATAAAGTCCACCGCTACTGGGAGTTGCACTTAAACTACACACTATATAATTATGATACAAACATAAAACCATATAAAGTAAAAATATGAAAAGAAGAAAATTTTTAATACTGGGTTCTGTGTTGAGCCTTTCTCCCTATATAGATGCGAAAGAGTCCAACGGCTTTGAAAAAAGTGCCTTTGGCAAAGAGTTCCGAAAAGTGGAAAAACTGATCGCAGCAGTACAGGAGCACATGTTTCCGGTAGGAAGCAAAATACCTTCTGCAAGATCTATGGATACAAGTACCTTTTTATTTGAAACGATCACGCATAAAAGTTATGATAAAGATATAAGGGCATTTATCCTGGGTGGTGCAGAAGAGCTGGATGTTCGAACAAAAGGCAGATTTCTTTCGATGAATACAAAAGAGAAAGAGAAAGCACTACGTGCCTATGAAAATACCGGCTATGGAAGTAACTGGTTATCGCGTATCATGACCGTGACCATGGAAGGACTTTTCTCGGATCCTGTGTATGGTTCCAATAAAAAAGAAGCCGGATGGAAAGCACTGAATGCTTATGGCGGTATGCCAAGACCAAAGACGAGGTATGTAGAACTGTGAAATATGATGTCGTAATAGTTGGTTCCGGTGCAAGCGGGGGAGCAGTTGCCTATACACTGTGTAAGGCAGGATACAAAGTAGCTGTGCTGGAAAAAGGAAGACTGCTTAAACGGGAGGATTTTTCCAAAGATGAGTTGGCGTACTGCCGCAGAGATATTGTCACACCCGATCTCTTTGATGAGTATCATGTCATTGAAGAAAAGGTAGATGGAAATGGGAAGCAACGCCAACCTATGATTCCGGATGGAGTTTCTGGAACGGCAATGTCGTAGGAGGATCCTCAAACTTCATGTCCGGTATGCTGCACCGTATGCATCCAGATGACTTTAGATTGAAAAGCAAATACGGTGAGATAAAAGGTGCCAATGTAGTGGACTGGCCGATCTCTTATGCCGATATGGAGCCCTATTATCTTAAAGCTGAAGAGGTGGTAGGGATATCGGGCAAATATGAAAAACACCCCTTTGAACCTCCCAGGAGCACAGCAGATTTTACACAGCCTCCCACCAAAGAGAATGCGGTTGTCAAACTGATCGATAAAAGCTGTGCAAATCTTGATATAAAATCTCTTGTGACGCCAAGATCGGTACTTTCCAAAAACAAAGGACACAGGGATGCCTGTTATTATTCCAATTTCTGTGGAAGTTACGGCTGCAGTTCAGGCGCAAAAGGGAGTTCCAGGGAAGCACTTTTGATGCCGGCATTGGCAACCGGCAATCTCACTTTGCTCAGTAACAGTTATGTCAAGTCTCTGCACAGCAGCAGAAAAGATGCCGTAGATTATGCCGTGGTGATCGATACAGTCAGCGGAAAAGAAAAACATATAGAAGCAAAACTTTTTGTCGTCGCAGCACAGGCACATGAGAGTACAAGGCTGTTACTGAATTCCGCAAACAGCCTGCATCCCAACGGTTTGGCCAACAGCTCCGGTGAACTGGGGAAAAACCTGATATTTTCCGCAGGTGGCTCCGGGCAGGGAGAGTTACGCGAAGAGAGTCTTAAAGAGATACGCTTTGAAGAGCTGATGCAGACCGGACTTTTTGTGAACCGTTCCATCCTCGACTGGTATTTTGTGGATCATTGGTGGGATGGTACATTCAAGGGCGGTTCTGTGGAATTCATGTTCGAACATCAAAACATCATTTCCCGTGCGCGTAAAAATAATGAGGAGAACGGACGGCTTGTCTGGGGAACTGAATTGGGAGAAAAACTCACAGAGCGTTTTACAAAACAGAAAAGTATACGTTTTGAGATCTTCAATGACTGGCTTCCCAATGACAACTGTTTTGTGAGTCTGGACAAGACACATAAAGACAAATATGGTATGCCTGTAGGAAAACTTCGTGTGGGAGCACATCCACAGGACCTCAAAGTTGGGAAATATATTGCAAAGAAATGTGAAAAAGTCCTTGAAGAGATGGGTGCCAAAAATATTTATTCTTCAGTCTCTTCTGTCCCTCCACAAAATCTCATTGCTGGAGGATGCCGCTTTGGAAATGATCCGAAAAGCTCAGTTCTTAATAAATACTGTCAAGCACACGATATTCCCAATCTT
>CAZCBU010000239.1:0-16845 GCA_964496995.1 uncultured Sulfurovum sp. | reverse complement strand
AGTTCGACTGCTTTGTAAATAGATGAATCTTTACGTTTCAAAGCATTGGTTGCCTGGTCACTCATAGCGATCACATCTGTTGATTCTACAATTTCTACTTTGTCAATGTAATATTGTGGGAGAAGAGAGAGTATCTCTGTTTTGTCCCCTACGAGTATAGGGATGAATTTTTTTTCTTCCAGTGCAAGAACCACACCTTCAATAATAGGTTCGGGACCAAAGTCCCCACCCATTGCATCAATCGAGATCTTGATCATCTAGATTACGCTTTTGTTGTTTTGTACTCACCGGTGGTCATGTTCATGTGGTGAGGCATTCTCCATGTGCCGTCTGCATCTTTTACAGGCATTGGTAATGTCAATTTGTAATGTGTTCTTCTTTTTGCTGCTCTTGTGTGACTCACACGTCTCTTAGGTACTGCCATGTTATTTCCTTTGTTTAGTATTCAACTTCGAAGTCTTCTTCACCATTGTCACATGTGTCACAATAATGGTAAGTGCCTTCGATTGCATTTATTTCGCTCTCAAGAATGTACGTAATGTCGATCACGCCATCTAAAAACTCAATTATATCCAAATCATCTTTATCTTCTGATACTTCATCGCTGAGTGTCAGTTTCAGCGGTGTTGAGACATCATAGTCAAAACTTTGACCACATCTGTCACAATCCAGCTTCAAACAGCCATTCATGTCAGCGTCCAGTGCGACCCGATGATAACCGCTCTTCTTTAATGTTCCCTCTAACTTTACGCCCTGAACTTCCAGTTCAAAAGGTTTTGCAGTGGAACCTACTTTATCAAAAACTATTTTCATAGTTTAAAACTTAATTGATCTCTCTTTGTGCAAAGAAGAAATTAATTTCGTTTACAGCATTTTCAACAGAATCTGATCCGTGAACCGCATTGGCATCGATGCTGTCTGCAAAGTCTGCTCTGATCGTACCAGGCTCTGCTTCAGCAGGATTCGTAGCACCCATAAGTTCTCTGTTCTTTGACATTGCATTTTCACCTTCAAGTACTGTCACAACAACAGGACCGGAGATCATAAAGTCTACAAGGTCTTTAAAGAAAGGTCTTTCAGAGTGGATCGCATAAAATGCTTCAGCATCTACTCTAGAAAGTCTGATCTTTTTTGTTGCTGCGATTCTAAGATCTGCTGCTTCAAATCTAGCGAGGATCTGTCCTACAACGTTCTTTGCAACTGCATCTGGTTTAATGATT
This sequence comes from uncultured Sulfurovum sp., assembly GCA_964496995.1. Classification (GTDB taxonomy): domain Bacteria; phylum Campylobacterota; class Campylobacteria; order Campylobacterales; family Sulfurovaceae; genus Sulfurovum. The sequence continues at coordinate 15,625 of CAZCBU010000239.1, read as the reverse complement.
GATAATGTTTGTTCCATACTTATATTCCTAAGCGATTATTTACTTCATGTCATTTGAGCACGAAAGTATTCGGGCGGGATTATATCGAAATTAAGATTAAAGATTTATTAAAGAATAAGTGGGAGTTATAGTATAAGAAGATGTATCGGGCAAAAGCCCGACACGTAACAAATTAGTCTTCGATGACCGGCTCGTCTTTTGCACCTCTTGTTTCAGAAGCTGGCATGCCGTCAATAGCGTCACCCCATACAATACATCCTTCAGTTGGACATGCTTCTGCACATGCTGGTACATCATGGTAACCTACACACTCAACACACTTGTCTTCGTATACATAGTAGATCTCTTCACCTGTTGGGTTATCATCCTCATCTACAATTGCTTCTACCGGACATTCGTCAATACAAGCTGCACAGTTGATACAAGTATCTGTAATAATTACTGCCATTTTTCATCCTTTATGTTAAATATAATCAAACTATAGCAAAAAAATTTAAAACAATCTTTAATCTAAAAAGATTTTCTAATAATTTTTATAAACCGCGTACATTCCTGACAAAGCAGGCTTTAAACGGTTTTGATAATGAATATACTTATTGCAAACCTAAATACTTTCGTATATCATCAACGCGTGTTCTCTTTTCCCAGGTAAAGTCTTCATCTTCTCTGCCAAAATGCCCGTATGCTGCCGTTTTTCTATAGATCGGTCTCAACAGGTCCAACTCTTCCATGATCCCCTTAGGTGTCAGATCGAATAGTTCTTCCACACAGGCAATGATCTTTTTCTCATCGACATTGGCTGTGCCGTGGGTATCAACATAGATCGATACCGGTTTCGCCACACCTATCGCATAAGCGACCTGAAGTGTTGCTTTTTCACAGACACCCGCTGCCACAAGATTTTTTGCCACATATCTGGCAGCATACGCAGCAGAACGATCCACCTTGGTAGGATCCTTCCCTGAAAAGGCACCTCCGCCATGAGGACATGAACCGCCATAGGTATCGACAATGATCTTACGTCCTGTCAATCCTGCATCACCCTGTGGTCCACCGATCACAAAACGTCCTGTCGGATTGATGTGATACGTGATGTCATCATGCATCAGTTCTGCAGGGATCACCGCTTTGATCACCTCTTCAAGTATTGCTTTTTGTACCTGCTCCAATGTGACATCATCATGGTGCTGCGTAGAAACAACGATCGTGTCTATCGATACCGGTTTCCCATCCACATATTTCACAGAAACCTGTGCTTTGCCGTCCGGGCGCAGGAATGGGACAGTACCGTTCTTACGTACTTCAGCCAATTTAGCTGTGATCTTGTGCGCCAAGGAAATAGGCAAAGGCATCAATTCAGGTGTCTCTTTACAGGCATAACCGAACATCAATCCCTGGTCACCCGCACCGATCTCACCACCTTTCTGGTCCACACCCTGATTAATATCAGGACTCTGTTCACCAATGCCGTTCAGTACACCTGCTGATCTATAGTCGAAACCATAACTTGCATCAGTGTATCCGATCTCTCTTACCACCCGTCTTGCGATCTCCTGCATCGGTGCATATGCTGTTGTTTTTAGTTCTCCTGCGATAACACAAAAACCATTGCTCAGTAACGTTTCACAAGCAACACGTGCCTGTGGATCTTCTTTAATGATATAATCAAGTATAGCATCAGAGATCTGGTCAGCCATTTTATCCGGGTGACCTTCGGTTACCGATTCACTTGTAAAAATGTATTCGTTAGCCATTTTTTTCCTTTATGAGTTCTTCGTTCACTGTCACTGAACTTGAGAAAAAAATTGATAAATCTCTTTCTCAAATTCTGTAGGAACGCTTATGTAGGGGTCAGGCATGCCTGACCCCTACGAATTAATGTTACACAATTTTTTTAGCCAATTGCTCCGGTAACAAGCCCAAAGATTCTTCTACCAATTTTGTATTGCCATGGGTAATGAAGTCATCATCATACTCAAAAGAGGTTAATGATACATCCTGTATCTTATTCTCACTCAGACATTCAAGAATGGCAGACCCTACGCCACCCTGCTTTGCCGAATCAGAGAAGACGAACCACTTTTTATAGGTTCTGCTCAAGGTAAGCAATATTTTTTCATCTAAAGGTTTTACAAAGCGCAGATCAAGGATCGCAATTTTTTCATCCATCAACACTGCTGTCTGCTCTGCACGTCCGACACCGTTACCGTAACCTATAAAAAGAATCTCTTCTCCCTCCTGAAGCAAGACGGACTTCCCTAGTTCGAACACGGGACTTTTTCTGTCTTTAGCCAGAAAAGCACCTCGCGGGTATCTGAAAGCACACGGATGCTCATACTCTTTAGCAAAAGACATTGCCAGCTTCATGGTCGTTTCATTATAGGGAGCAAAAAGTGTCATGTTGGGAATAGCTCGCAAATAAGAGATATCAAATACTCCCTGATGGGTCTCTCCATCTTCCCCCACGATCCCTGCTCTGTCCATAGCAAAAGCTACCCCAAGATCCATCAGTGCGATATCATGGATCACCTGATCATATCCCCGCTGCAAAAAAGTGGAGTAGATCGTACAGAAAGGTTTGAAACCCTCTTTTGCCAACGGCCCCATGGAGGTCACCGCATGCTGTTCTGCGATCGCTACATCCCAGAAACGTTCAGGATATTTTTCCATGACCGCTGACATACCTGTACCGCTAGGCATGGCAGCAGTCACACCAACGACCTTCTCATCTTCATCTGCCAGTGCCACCAATGTTTCAGAAAAGATCGCTGTCGCTGCCTTGGCACCGGATTTTTTAGGCGCCTCTCCTGTTTTAAGGTCAAAAGCCGATACACCGTGCCAATGTTCTTTGGTACCTTCGGCGATCTCATACCCTTTTCCCTTGGTCGTCTGGGCATGGATGATCACCGGCTTGCCCATGTTTTTGGCAACATCCATCGTTTCTACCAGGGCTTCAATATCGTGTCCGTCAACAGGACCGATATATTCAATACCCATCTCTTCAAAAAGAATGCCCGGCGTGATAAGCTTGAAAGATTCTTCAAAACGTTTTGCCATATAGGTAGCACTTTCCGGAAAATACTCAAGCGTCTTTTCTACCTTTCCTTTGAATTTCTGGTAAAAAGAACCCGCCATTGTCTGGGAAAGCAGTTTGGAAATGGCACCAATAGGTTTGGCAATACTCATTTCATTGTCATTCAGAATGATCACCACAGGATATTTTCTGTCTCCCAGTTCATTCATCGCTTCATAGACCATACCTGCAGACATACTGCCGTCACCTATGAAGGCTACAGGAATACGCTCTTCCCCTTTAAGAGCGATCGCTTTGGCGGCACCCACTGCCAGTGAAATAGAGGTGGAGCTGTGACCTGCAACATAATAGTCATACTTTGATTCGCTTGGTTTTGTATATCCGCACATGCCTTTGAACTGACGCAGGGTATCAAAATCATCCCATCTTCCCGTAAGCAGTTTATGGGCATAGGCCTGATGGCTGACATCGAAAATAAAAGGATCCTTTTCGACATCAAAGACTTTGTGCATCGCAATGATAAGATCCGTTGCTCCCATAGTAGAACTTAAATGCCCTCCGGTCTTACTGACAGTTTCCAATATCTTCTGTCTGATATCTTTGGCCAATGTATTCAGTTCTTCTATCGTGTATGCTTGTATATCCATCTTTACTCTCACCCCTGTTCCAGATAAACTGCAATGATCTTTTTGGCAAAGTCTATCTGATCATCCGTATGCGTCAAACCTGCTTTTTTTGCCAAACGTTTCAGTGCTTTCTTACTGATACTTTTTTCACTTTTTCTTGTCTCTTCATAATGTGTAAAATCACTTAAAACAAAAGGTTTCAGCTCTACTTCACAGGCTTTTACCACTTCAATATTTTTCAAGAGACAACCTCTGAGAATTGTTTAAAGAAAACATCATTCTGTTTCTCTGTACCGATTGTGATACGCATGGCATTCATCCCGTAGGAAGCGAGGTCCCGAATGATCACTCCTCTTTTTAACAGGGCATCTGCGATCTCTGTGGAATTCAGGGTTCCATCAAACAGATATGTAATGAAATTCGTATAACTCTCAATATACTCAAATCCCTTCTCTTTTGCAAATGCCTCATAACGTTGTATCTGCTCCTGATGCAGTGTAATGGATTTTGAAACAAAACTTTCATCTTTACATGCAGCGATCGCCGCAGCCAAAGAGAGTGTGGAGATATTAAATGGTGGTCTCATTTTATAAAGCTCTGCAATAAGGGAAGCCTGTGCTATCCCGTATCCTACACGCATGCCTCCCAGACCGTATGCTTTGGAGAATGTCCCGAGATAGATGACATTTTCATACCCGAGCAGATCGCCTGGAGTGATGGCATACGCTGCACTTTTTGCTGCTGCATATTCCATATAGGCACCATCGACAACGATCAGGGCTTCACTTCCGATGGCTTCAATGATCTTGAGCACTTCTGCTTTGCTTGTTGCATCTCCGGTCGGATTGTTCGGTGTACAAAGGTAAACGATCTTTGGCTTATGCATAGTATATGCTTCCATGAACTCATCATATTTGTGTTCATAGCTTGCCGTTCTGATGATCTTTGCACCCATCTGTTTGGCATAGATCTCATACATTGCGAATGTAACGGCGGACATGAGCACAGAAGAATCTTCATCCAAAAGTGCCCGTGAGATGAACTCCAGAACCTGATCAGACCCGGCACCGATGATAATATTGTCATCTTTTACATCATATTTCCTGCTTAACGCTGCTTTAAGTTCAAACATACTGTCATCCGGATAGAGGTGTGCTTTGCTTGCATTTTCCCTGATCACTTCTGCTACTGCAGGGTTGGTCCCTATAGGGTTTTCATTGGATGCAAGCTTTACGACATCTTCGGCAGCGATCCCGAATTCACGGACAACCAGTTCAATAGGTTTACCTGCTTCATATGTTTTTATATTTTCCAAAACTTTGTTAAATTTCATATTTTATCCTTGTGGTATGTCGATACACACCTTGCATTGCATTTTCTGATCTATATATCGTCACGTTCTTTGACATAAGAGCCAAGTACTTTGATCTCGTCCTTATGTGCATTAAGGATCTCTGCTATATCTGTATCATTTTTATGCCCGTTGAATTCAAGAAAGAAAACCGATTTCCCGCCTACGATATGGGATTTGATCTTGGTTAGATTCACTTTTGCTTTTTCAAAATCATTCAGGAAATCCACCAAAGCGCCCGGTTTATTTGCCAACTTGACCAGAATGGAAGTTTTATCATTCCCTGAAGGCAGATTGTCAAAATTGGAAACCACGAAAAAACGGGTTCTGTTGTTGGCATCATCTTCCACATTCTCAAAAAGGATCGGCAGATTGTACATCTTTGCTGCGATCGATGGACAAAGTGCCGCAGCATGTATATCATCCATCGCAAGTTTTGCTGCTTTTGCTGTAGACTCTACCGGTATATGTTCGATCATATCAAGCCCGAGATCCTGTAAAAATTTTCTACACTGTCCAAAAGCAATATCTTTGGAGTAGATCTTTTTGATATCTTTGATATTTTCACACTTGGTCGCAAAACATAAATGGACATCGATCACAACTTCGGCAATGATCTTCAGATCATATTCATCCAGGCAGTTGATCGTATCGGTAACGATACCATTGGATGAATTTTCTATGGGGATCACTCCAAATTTTGCTGTTCCTTTGTCAACCTCTCTAAATACACCGGGGATAGAAGAGATCGGTAAATAGGTACTCAATGCTCCGAACTTGCTCTCTGCCGCCTGATGGGTAAAAGAGGCTTCCGGTCCGAGAAAAGCCACGGCTTCAGGCAATTCCAGATTTCTTGCCACGGCGAACATTTCAAGAAAGAGTGCATCGATCGCTTCATCGGTAAGCTTACCGCTGTTTTGACTTTTGAGTCTGTTAAGAATAGCCTGTTCTCTCTCAGGACGATAGATCGGTGCACCCGTAGTATTCTTTAGCTCACCGACTGCATGGACAAGTTCCATACGTTCATTGTAAAGTTTCAACAGTGTATCATCCAGTTTATCTATCTGTTCTCTTAATTCATCTAAAGTCATTTTCACCCTCTATTTTTCTAAATATTCAAGCTCTAACCGTACCTGGTCTTCATAAGTTTCACGTCTTCGGATCAGCCTGTCAACTCCACCCTGAAGTGCCACTTCTGCACTTCTCCCGCGTGTGTTGTAATTACTTGCCATCGTAAATCCATACGCACCTGTAGATTGTACCACCAGCAGGTCATTATGCTGCAGTGGCGGAAGCTGTACATTCTTGCCCAGGAAATCTCCACTCTCACATACCGGTCCTACCACATCTGCAGGTGTTTTATCCGCATTCGCGTCAGCCGTCACCGCTTCGATCTGATGATAGGCATCATACAGACTTGGTCTGAGCAGGTCATTCATCGCAGCATCGACGATCACAAAACGTTTACCGTCATTGTTCTTTTCGTATAGGACAGAAGTAAAGAATGCACCTGCATTTGCTACCATATAACGACCCGGCTCACACATCAGTGTGACATCCAGACCTTTGGTCGCTTCGAAGATCGCCTGAGCATAGTCTGTTTCAGAAATTGTCACTTCATCACTGTAGACCACACCAATACCACCACCCACATCAAAGAATTTTATATCGATCTTGATCGCTTTGAGTGAACGTACCAGATCAGCAACGATCCCACAGGCCTCTTTGATCGGTTCAAGTTTTGTCAGCTGGGAACCAATATGAAAATGTATGCCTACAGGGTTCAGGTATTCAGATCTATTTGCATAGATATACATACGTTTTGCCATATCGATCTCTACACCGAATTTGTTTTCATGCAAACCTGTTGAAATATACGGGTGTGTCTGAGGATCGATATTCGGATTGACACGTACCGAGATACGTGCCTCTTTCCCAAGCTCTCTAGCCACCATTTCCACCCGTTTCATCTCTGCTTCACTTTCAAGATTTAAAAAGAGAATATCCTTTTCAAGTGCTTCACGTATTTCATCATCTCTTTTCCCCACACCGGAAAAAATGATTTTATAGTTGGCAACACCGGCATCCAGTGCACGCCTTACTTCACCGATACTCACACAATCCGCCCCTGCACCCAGTTTGGCCAAATGTGCGATCACAGAAAGATTCGAATTGGCTTTTACCGCATAATTGATAAGTGATTTTTTACCTGCAAAAGCCTCTTTAAGTGTTGTATATCGATTCTCAATATAATCAAAATCATAAATATACAATGGCGTCCCGTATTTTTGGGCCAATGCTTTCATGTCAATCTTCATTCAAATATCCTAGTACTGTATCTATTTTAGGGTGATTTTATCCAAAAATCACTAAGAGTGAGCTAGTGTACTGTTTTTGGATGATCCAAAGGCTGAAATAGTGTGTATACGAAGGTGATTCAGGCTATACGTTTCTCATCCGTAAAATAGACATAGATCGCATATATCCATAAAAGTATAATAGGGAGAATGGCTGTGATCTCCGGGATCAGAACACCATTCTGACCCATCTGGTTCAAACCGAAAAGAATACCCCAAATAATAAAAGTCGCACCCAGTGAAGAAGCTATCACCAATCCCAGGCTCATCATTCTTGCAAGAAAAGGCAGTTTGAAGAACAGTATAAGCGAAAGTGCTATGGCAAAAAGAGGTACAATGGTTTTATTGTATAGGACTGCTCTGATCTTATCGGAATTCAAATTCTGTTTCTCAAAAAGCATCCAGGTCTCATAGGCATCGAGGATATTGAGTGCTTTCCCTTCATGCAAAGAAGTAATGATCTTTGGTTTGTATCCATGGAGTGTCACAATATTATCTTTATGCTCCACACGGTACTTTTCAAGTTTTCCATTCTTGTAAATATGCTGTTTCAAAATAGCATCTTTTGCTTCCCACTCATCATTGCCGTAAACAGCGTAAGGTGCCTGTATCGTATAACGTACCTGATAACCTTCCACTTTGAAGATCGTGATATTTTCTACTTTCTTTTGAATAGGATCAAGTTTTTCAATATAGACAAAGGTATCATCATATTTGAAGAACATATCATTGACATCATAGGCATTGATCTGATTTTCAAGCAAAAGTTTTGCCTTGTCTTTAGCGTATGAGAATTCAGTGGTCTGCAGAAAAACAAAGATACCATAGGTAATGGATGCCACGGCAAACAGTGGGAAAAAAAGTCTTTTTTTATTGTATCCGAAGGCATGCAGGGCACCCATTGTATTACTTTTGACCATCGCCAGTTTTGTCATGATCACGGCAAATACAATCGCCAAAGGATACAACATTCCCAAAGCTTCCTGCCACATATAAAAGATATAGAGGATCTGATAGTTGCTTGAAACATTCAGTTTGTCTATATGCTGAAAATAATCTATGACTGCAAATGCAGCGGACAAGCCAAAAAGCATTGCCAGAAGATTTTTAACATAATGCCTTGACAGATAACGAAAATGCAAAGAGGGATAAAACGGGTTCATATCCTCTTACCTTTCCAGTGCATCAACGGATCTTAAAGAAAATTTGGATTTCACTTCATTCAGCTCTTCTCTGAGCAATGCTTTGGAAGCTGCAGTAACATGCAGGATCAACTTATCGAGTACTGCTTCTTCCTCTTTATTGAAATCATGCAGTACATAGTCGGCAACCTGCGATCTGTGTTCAGGCTTTCCTACCCCGATACGGATACGAAGATACTCTTTACCTACCATACTGTCAATAGATTTCAAGCCATTGTGGCCGCCGTGGCCGCCACCTTTTTTAAAACGCACTGCAGCAAAAGGAAGATCGATATCATCATGGATCACAATGATATCTTCAAGTTCTATCTTAAAAAACTGCTTGACGGTCAACAGGCTTTTACCTGAAAGATTCATAAAAGTAGTGGGTTTTAAAAAAAGTGTATTGGCAGAACGATAGAGTTTGCCCTGAAAAGAAGTTTTGGAAATGTCTCGGGCGGCAAAGTCATCAACAAGTTTGTCGATGACCTTAAAGCCGATATTATGTCTTGTATTTTCGTATTGTGATCCCGGATTCCCTAGACCTACGAAAAGTGTCATAATGAATTATTTCATCTATGCTTATTTGGCTTTGATCACACCACAGATGGCAACATCTGGTCTGTCCATCAATCTACAGTTTGCAGGTACTTCAATGTCTCTTACAAGAATTGAAGCATCTCTGTCCAATGGCTCAACATCAAGATCGAATTTTGCAGGCATATCTTCGATAGCCCCTCTTACTTTCAATCTCTTTTTAGACATAACAAGTACACCTTTGTTTTTAAGACCGATCGGTGTTCCGTGGGTAATAACAGGTACAAGGAAGTTTGTAACCTGTCCTGGCACTGTCACTCTAAGATCTACGTGTACAACTTCACCGTGAACCGGGTGCAGTTGATACTCTTGAATGACCACATTATATTCTGTGTCACCCACTTTTACTGAAAATGCTAGGTTCTCTTTATTTCTGACTGTTCTTACAAATTCACCGCGTTTAAACGCAGCTTGAACGTTTTCAACGCCATTTGCATATAAATTCGCAGTCAGATAACCATCTCTTCTAAGCTTCTTTGCAGTAGTCTTTCCGATACTCTCTCTAACGATACCTTCTAACATATTTTTTCCTTAAGTTTAAATATTATCACACTTTCATGATAATTGAACGCGGATTATACCCAAATATTTTTAATCTATTCTTCTTCCTCTTTGAACTCGAAGATATCTGCTTCTGCATTGTTAAGACCCTCTTTGACAAGCGCACCTTTACCGACACCCTCCATTTTAAGTTTCATATCTGCAGGGCTGGTCGCATATTCCAGTGTCACTTCTTCGGTGATGCGACCTTCACGAAGCAGATCAAGCAGTGCCTGGTCAAATGTCTGTGTACCATAGATCTCTTTACCTTCAAAAAGTGCATCCGGGATTTCATAATCCCGGTTTTCCATGATCAGCTGTTCGATCCTTGCCGTTTTTTTCAATACTTCAATGGCAGCCGTTCTTCCTCCCTGTTTGTTGGGGATAAGTCTTTGCGAGATCACACCTTCAAGTACCGATGCCAAAGATGCCCGGATACGGTTCTGTTCTTCTTTTGAGAACATACCGATGATCCTGTCTATTGTCTCTTTTGCATCCAGTGTATGCAGTGTCGAGAATACCAGGTGACCTGTATTTGCTGCATGCAGTGCAATATCTATGGTCTCCAGGTCCCTCATTTCCCCTACAAGTATAATATCCGGGTCTTCTCTCAGTCCAGCTCTCAGTGCATCTGAAAAAGAGTGGGTATCCTGTCCTATAGCACGCTGGTTGATAAGACAGCCTCTGTCCTTATGGATAAACTCTATAGGGTCTTCGATCGTAATAATATGTTTTTTGGTCTCCCTGTTGATCTTGTCCAGGATCGCAGCGAGTGTTGTTGATTTACCTGAACCGGTCACTCCTGTCACAAGTACCAGTCCCCTGTGTATGTCGGTAAAACTTTTGATCACTTCAGGAAGTTTGAGAGCATCAAGACTGAGTATATCTACAGGAATGATACGGAAGACCGCAGACAGACCATCCATCTGATAGAAGAAATTGACCCTGAATCTATGCTCCTCACCCAGAATATAGGAAAAGTCAAGGTTCTTATCTGCTTTAAGCCTTACATACTGCTCCTGTGACATAATGGCTCTTGCAATACCTTCTACCTCTTCAGCAGTGAGAATATCTTTGCCAAGCAAGCGCAGAACGCCATGTATACGCACTCTCGTGATCGCACCTGATTTAAGATGAAGGTCGGAGCCTTCATTGCTTATCATACTCCGTAAAAAGAGTTTGAGTTTTTCTTCCATACACTTCCTTTGGCTGTTTTTAACCCTATTTCAATGCTTCCAGCATCTCACTGAAAGCATCTTCAAATGCTTTCAGTCCCTCTCTTAACAAGGTATCGTATACCTCATCCATATCAAATCCGCAATCTGCAAGTTTTGTGAAGTATCCGTTGATCTCACTGTCATCCATTGGAAGTTTTGGCTCTGTCTCTTTATGGGCGATATAAGCTTCGATCGTAGCCAGCGGTGCTGTATTGACCGAATGCGGTGCGAACAGTTCCCTGATATAATAATCTACAGGGAGGTTATCCCCTTTGACCCCTGTACTTGCAAACAGCGTTTTCACACTCGGTGTATGATTCTTCTCGATCAGATTATAGATCTTCGCAGCATTATAGATACCTGTTTTGGATACATCGATACCTTCACAGGCAAGATCATCATCAAGGTGTCTGTCAAAACGGCTGACAAAGACAGAAATGACTGCCTGCACTCTGCGCCCGCCATCTGCTTCAAAACTGTCTATTCCCGCTTTCATGGCTTTGAGACAATGTTTTGCCTGATCCGGAGAAAAGACCAGTGTCGCATTCACTGATATACCTGTTTCAAGAAGTACATGCATCGCTTCATATCCTGCGCTGGTCGCAGGGACTTTTATCATGACATTCGGTTCACCGATCGCAGCGAACAGTCTCTTACCCTCTTCGATCGTGCCCTGTGTATCATTGGAAAGGAAGGGGTCTACCTCTATGGAGATATAGCCGTCATTTCCTTCATCATAGGCTTCCCTTAACGCTTGCGCGGCCGTGCGGATATCTTCGATCGCCAGCGCTTCATACTTCTCTTTCGGGCTTTTCCCTTCAAGTTGGGACAATTGCTCTTTGTAGGCAGGTGAAGTCGTAATAGCTGAAGCAAAAATAGATGGGTTGCTTGTTGCACCGTTTATGATACCCTTTTCGATCAACGCCGTAAATTCATTCTTTAAAAAGTCTCTCTCCACAAAATCCAACCATAAAGAGAAATTCATGTCTCTATTCACCATCTTTTTTTCCTTCATTTATGGGATCACTGTATTCCCAACTAAAATCATGCCAATGTCCAAGATCACTTGGTTTATGCAGGGCAGTTTTCAGTTCGTCAAGATAGATATCCCTCGGTACCGTCTCTGCCCCCAAACCAAGCATATGCTCCGTTTTCATCTGGCAATCTATAAAATCATAACCTCTCCTACCTAAGACATCACTTAGTGCTTTAAAAGCTATCTTGGAAGCATCCGAGACCAGAGAGAACATTGACTCTCCGAAAAAAACTTTTCCCAGAGCCAGACCGTAGAGTCCGCCTACAAGTTTTCCTTCCGAATAGACTTCAACAGAGTGAGCAAATCCCTCTTCGTACAGGCGGGTATAGGCATCTTGCATCTCAGCGGTGATCCATGTATGGGATTGACCTTCACGAGGTACATTCGCACAATGTGAGATCACCTCAGGGAAACACCTGTCAAAGGTCACCGTGAATTTACCTGAACGAAGTACCCGTCTGAATGACTTCCTGACTTTAAATTTATCGGGGTAGAGAAGTAGTCGGGGATCAGGAGACCACCATAAGATCGGATCTCCTTCATTGTACCATGGGAAAATACCATTTCTGTAAGCTGTCAAAAGACGCGAAGAAGAGAGGTCTCCACCATAAGCCAAAAGACCCTCATCTGAAGCATTACGCGGGTCTGGAAAGGTAAAAGAGTATTTACTGAGAGGAGGGATGAAGTAATTCTCTTCGTCAAACATGGATGCCAAGTAAAATCCTTTTCCTGCAAGGCAGACAGCTACGCCCTGCGTATATATTATTTGCTAAATTGAAAAGTCAATTTTTCTTTTTTATAATCCACTTTAACGGTCCCGCCTTTTTTGAGTTTTCCAAAAAGTATCTCATCAGTTAAAGCCTCTTTCACTTTTGCATCGATCACTCTGGCAATATGCCTCGCGCCGTAACGTTCATCATACCCCTCATTGGCCAAATACTCTTTGGCTTTTTTACTGAGCTTCACAGTAACCTTTTTCGATTTGAGCAGATCATTGAGTTTTTCCAACTCTGTATCTACGATCTTGACGAGGACATCAAGAGAAAGCGTATTGAATTCAACGATCGCAGACAGCCTGTTTCTGAATTCCGGTGAGAAAAAGGCATTCAGTGCTTTGTCGGTCTTCATCGAATTGTCTTTATTGAAGCCCATGACATTCGCTTCTTTTGTGCCGATGTTGGAAGTCATAATGAGCACCACATTCTTAAAATCACTGATCACACCGTTATTGTCCGTCAGTTTTGCACCATCCATCACCTGAAGCAGAATATTCATGATGTCAGGATGGGCTTTCTCTATTTCATCAAGCAGTAGGACAGTATGGGGATGCTTTTTGATCATCTCTGTCAACAGTCCTCCCTGTTCATACCCCACATACCCCGGAGGTGCACCTACAAGGCGGGAGACCGTATGTGCCTCCATATATTCACTCATATCCAAACGTTCGAAATGCACATGCATCGTTTTTGCAAGCTGTGTTGCCAACGCTGTCTTACCTACACCTGTCGGACCGACAAAAAGGAATGACCCAATAGGTCTGTTATCCGCATTCAACCCTGCATAAGAACGTTTGATCGCTGTACTCAGAGCAGAGATTGCTTCATCCTGACCAATGATATGTTCCTTCAGGTCTTTTTCAAGGGTTTTGAGTTTCTGTGTATCATCCGTACCTATCACCGTTGAAGGAAGTTTCATCATTTTTGCAACACTCTCTTCAATATCTCCCGGTTTGACTGTGACGTTATTCTGCCCTCTGAGCATAAAATGTGCACCGACTTCATCGATGATATCCATGGCTTTGTCCGGCAGAAATCTGTCATGCAGATATTTGACGGAGAGATCAATCGCTGACTGAAGTGCCGCATCGGTGAACTTGATGTTATGGAACTCTTCGTATTTATGCTGAATACCTTTCAATATGGTAAAGGTATCTTCTATACTTGGCTCCTCCACATCGATCTTGGCAAATCGTCTGCTCAGTGCTTTGTCTTTATCAAAAAAGTTTCTGTATTCCGTATAGGTCGTTGCTCCGATACATTTCAGATCACCGCGCGCAAGTGCCGGTTTCAAAAGGTTGGAAGCATCCATGCTCCCCCCACTTGTGGCTCCTGCACCTACCATGGTATGGATCTCATCTATAAAAAGAATGGCATCATCCATATGACTCAATTCCGAAATGATCCCCTTCAGACGTTTTTCAAAATCACCTCTGTATTTTGTCCCGGCGACCAGAGCACCCATATCAAGTGCAAACACTTTGGAGTCTTTCAGGATATCCGGTACTTCACCTTCAGAAATTTTGAGTGCCAATCCTTCTGCAATAGCGGTTTTACCGACACCAGGTTCTCCCACAAGCAGAGGATTGTTCTTTTTACGCCGGCAGAGGGTTTGCATGACACGTTCTATCTCATCTACACGTCCGACCACAGGGTCGATCTTCCCTGTCTCTGCCAAGGCGACCAGTTCTATGGTGAACTGGTCCAGCAAACTCTCTTCTTTTTTACTCTCTTTTTTTTGACCTTCTTTCCCTACAGAATAGTGGGAGATCACTTCAAGTATATCGACCCGTACGATCCCTTCTTTTTTCATCAGATGCACTGCAAAACAGTGTTCCTGTAGAAAAATGGATGCCAGCATATCCCCTATACTGGCCTCCGTACGGCCCGAAGAGTGTATGTGTGTCATCATATCATTAATGGCACGGGAGAGTGCCACCGTTTCAAAAGGTTCAACCGCTTCTTTCAGGGAAGGGATCGTTTTATTAATATGGTCAATGATCCCTCTCTCAAGTGTCTCTAGGTTTGCACCCAGCACAGAGAGAATGTCTATCCCCTCCTCACTTTTAAGAATGGCGAAGAATACATGTTCGACCGTCAGGTATTCATGTCTATTCTCTTTGGCATAACCCACTGCATTTTTAAATACATCATTTAATGCGATACTGATCATCTCTTATCCTTTAAGCATCTTCTTCTATCGTTGCAAGTAGAGGGAATTCATTCTGCTTTGCCAGCTGTTTGACCTGCTCCACTTTTGTCTGGGCGATCTCAAAAGTGTAAACACCGCATACAGCTTTGTCTTTTTCATGGATCTGCAACATGATCTGTTCTGCCTGGGCATGGCTCTTGTGAAAAATACCCATGAGTACTTCCACTACAAAATCCATACTTGTATAATCATCATTATGCAAAAAGACTTTAAACATCTTCGGCTCTTCCAGCTCCAGTGCCAGATCCAACTCTTCTTCAAACTTTGGCAATTTCTATCCTTAAATTCACTATCTTGTATCAAATACTTTATATTTCTACTATAATTGTATCAAAAAATGTAAAGGAATTGTGTATGCGTTCACTTTTTATCACTGCGACGGGTACAAATGTTGGCAAAACACACACCAC
The DNA here is from genome assembly GCA_964496995.1 of uncultured Sulfurovum sp. Taxonomy (GTDB): domain Bacteria; phylum Campylobacterota; class Campylobacteria; order Campylobacterales; family Sulfurovaceae; genus Sulfurovum. The sequence continues at coordinate 288 of CAZCBU010000239.1, read as the reverse complement.
ACTTAAACTCATTGAAACACTTGCAGCACAGGGTTACAAAGTAGGGGTCTTCAAACCCATAGAGACAGGCGTGACAGACACAGCCCCTGATGCTACTATACTCCTTGAAGCTTGTAAAAAGGTAAATGAGAACTTTGAAACCTTCAGTGTAGAAAATATTACCGCTTATACTTTCCCTCTTCCTGCAGCACCTTTTTGTGCAGACAGAGAGCATGAGATAGACCTCAAAAGCATTATAGAGAAACATAAAATACTTTCAGAACTGTGTGATATTCTTTTGGTTGAAGG
>CAZCBU010000238.1:0-2874 GCA_964496995.1 uncultured Sulfurovum sp. | reverse complement strand
CCTTGATATACAAGACAACCTATATTTAGAAAAGGTAGGCTAAAGCCAACCCTACGAATTCATTTCTAATTTTTTAATCCCCTCATACGCAACATCCATCATTTTATCTATCTCTTCTGCAGTAATGATATAGGGAGGCATGAAGTAAATCACATTTCCCAGCGGTCTAAGCAATACACCCTCTGCCAACGCATACTCGTATATCTTCAATCCGATACGCTCTTTGGCATCGTAGCCCTGAAGTTCAATGGCTGTCACCATTCCCTGCTGTCTGACCTCTTTTACATTGGAAAGCTCTCTGAACCGCTCTAACTTCCCTTTAATGTAAAGCGCTTTTTCACTGTTCCTGACCAAAATATCCTCATTTTCAAAGATCTCCAGTGTTGCCAGTGCCGCAGAACAGGCAAGCGGGTTACCCGTATAGCTGTGGGAATGCAAAAACGCTTTATATTCATTGTAGTCACAATAGAATGCACTGTAAACCTCATCTGTCGTCATAACAACTGAAAGAGGCAGATAACCTCCTGTAATACCTTTGGAGAGTGTCATAAAATCCGGTGAGATCTCTGCATGTTCACAGGCGAACATTTTACCTGTCCTCCCAAACCCTGTCATGATCTCATCGGCGATCAAATGCACATCATACTTCCGTGTCAATTCTCTCGCCCCTTTCAAATAGGAAGGGTGGTACATATGCATCCCGCCCGCACCCTGGATAAGAGGTTCCACGATCAAAGCGGCGATTTCACCACCTCTCTCCTGCAGTACATTTTCGAGGAACGTCAACGCTTCCCTCGCCGCTTTTTCACTCTGGTCTTCGGGTACGGGCACCTGCCGGTTTGCGATGAGGAGCGGCTCGTAAGTCTCTTTGTAGAGTGCGACATCCCCGACAGAAAGCGCACCGATGGTTTCTCCATGGTACGAGTTTGTCAATGAGAGGAAAACAGGTTTACGCTTTCCTTTGTTAAGATGATAGTGGTAACTCATCTTCAATGCCGCTTCTACCGCACTGGAACCGTTGTCAACATAAAAGACTTTGGAGAGTGTTCCGGGTGTGATCCCAACAAGTTTATGGGCCAGTTCTATGGCCGGCTCATGTGTAAACCCTGCCAGGAGCACATGCTCCAGACTGTCAAGCTGCACTTTAATACGGTTGCTTATCGTTTCATTGGCATGGCCAAAAAGGTTGACCCACCATGAACTGACCGCATCAATATAGCTGTTGCCGTCAAAATCGTACAGATAGACACCTTTCCCCGACCGGATAGGGATAAGCGGCAGTGTTTCATGGTCTTTCATCTGGGTACATGGATGCCATATCACTTCCAGGTCCCGCTGCATCATTTTACTGTTTTTATCAACCATTCTCTTCTCCCGCTCCAATACAATTACTACGATAAGTTTATTTAGGTAAAATATTGTACAAATTTTTCGATTGAAGGTAGATGAAGTATGATTAGTTGGATGCAAAAACACAATAAATACCTGGTATGGACCATCTGGGTAGCAACCATCGCATTTATAGGTGCAGGTTTCGTAGGCTGGGGAAGTTACGACTTTGGGGCCAAGGCAGGCAATGTAGCGAAAGTGGGAAGCATTGAGATACCCCAGACAAAACTCAATATGGTTTACAGCAATATCTATAACAGATACAACCAGATGATGCAGGGCAAGCTCGATGACAAGAAAGCTAAAGAGCTTGGACTTGTAAAACAGGCTTTTGCAACGATTGCGACACAGGCAAAAATACTCAATTTTGCCAAAGATGCCGGTATTGTCGTTTCCGATGCCGAAGTAGCGACGGAACTTGAACATATCAAGGCATTCCAGAAGGACGGTCTTTTTAGCAAAGAGATCTACAACAGTTACCTAAACAGACAGAGACTTAAAGCCAAAGTTTTCGAAGAGACGCTGAGAGAAGAGATGATCATTTCAAAAACACTGGCTTTGCTCAATGTCGAAACACTTCCCTTCGAAGAAGAGGTCATCGGTTCCGCGATCAATATAGCGGACAAGGTCGCATACAAAGTATTGACACCTGCCGATGTCAATTTTACAATAGACGAGAACAAACTCAAAGCATACTGGGAGCAGCATAAAGAGGAGTTCATGACTGAAAAAGTATATGAGCTTGCCATTGTATGGACAGAGGGAAGCAGTGCGGACGTTACAGATGAAGAACTGAAAGCATATTATGAGACAAACAGTTTCAACTATACGGATAAGAACGGGAAACAACTCTCTTTCGATGAAGCCAGGGAAGCAGTCACAAAAGACCTGAAACTGAAAAAGAGCAAAAAATCCGCTCAAAAAAGCTACATTGCGTTTAAAAAAGGAAAGATAGAGAGCAACGAGACCGTCAAGCTGACGGCGGGGGATCCCAAACTGACCCAGGAGATCTGGAACAAAATCTCAGAGAAAAAAAGCGGTGATATACTCAAACCGAAAATCGTCTCTGACAAATATGCAACGGTAAAGATCATTGCCGTAACGGAACCACGCATCATGCATTTCGATGAAGCAAAAGAGGCAGTAAGCAAAATGTATACTGCGGAAGCTAAAAAAGAGGCCCTGTTAACACTGGCGGAATCAACACTTAAAAACTTCGACAAATCCGATGCAGCGGTCTCCGATTTTGTCACTTTGGATAAATTTGACAACCTGACTCCACTGAATTCACAAGAAAGTTTACAATTTTTACAAAAACTCTTTACATCTTCAAAAGAAAAGGGTATTATTAGCATATTGGATAAAATGATAGTTTATAATATTACAGAGCAGAAGTTCCTACCGATGGACGAGAACAAGACAAATGCTTTAAAAGAGACTGCAAATACCATCAAACAGAGAACATTTGAATCCAATCTCATTAAA
>CAZCBU010000237.1:0-6828 GCA_964496995.1 uncultured Sulfurovum sp. | reverse complement strand
GTGGAACTATCACAAAAAAAGTAGGTGTTACTTTAGTGTGTGGAATTGGTATAAATTTAAAAAAATCTCAAAATGGCTATACTGCCTTGCAGAGCGATATTGAACCCCATAAATTACTAGAAAAATACCTTTTAGCACTTGAAAAATTTCCAAAATGGAAGCAAATATTTAGTGAATATGAGGTAGAATTTGAACTAAGCAGAAAGTTTTCGGTTCATATTGAAAGCTATGAAAAGAGCCTTGTGGACGCGCATTTGTGTGGGGATGGTTCATTATTGATCGAGGGGAAGAGGGTGTATAGTTTAAGATGAGTGAAATTATTAGTATAGCCAATCAAAAAGGCGGTGTAGGGAAGACGACGACGGCTGTGAACCTGGCTGCCTCTTTAGCTGAAAAAGGCAAAAAAGTGTTACTGCTGGATATTGATCCACAGTCAAATGCAACGACAAGTCTGGGGTTTGGCAGAAACGATTACGAATATAATATTTACCATGTTCTTATCGGTAATAAAAAGATCTCTGAAGTGGTTCTCAAAACAGGGATCAAAAAACTGGATCTTGTTCCTTCGAATATCGGTCTTGTCGGTATAGAAAAAGAGTTTTACAATCCAAAGAAGAAGAACAGGGAACTGGTGCTCAAAGAGCGTCTTAAAGAGGTGACGAAAAAGTATGATTTTATTATCATCGATTCACCACCGGCACTGGGTCCGATCACGATCAATGCTTTGAGTTCCTCTGATTCAGTCATTATTCCAATACAGTGTGAATTCTTCGCACTTGAAGGTTTGGCCCAATTGTTGAATACAGTAAGTCTTTTAAAGAAGACCATCAACCCTAAATTAAAGATTCGAGGTTTTCTTCCGACAATGTATTCCAGTCAGAATAACCTTTCAAAGCAGGTACTGGCAGATCTTTCCCATCATTTCAAAGATAAACTCTTTCATATGAAGAAAAGCAGTAAAGAGTGTATTGTGGTACCCCGCAATGTAAAAATAGCAGAAAGCCCGAGTTTTGGAAAGCCGGTGACCGACTATGCTTCCAAATCCAAAGGCTCAGTTGCCTATAGAGACCTGGCAACGGTCATTGCAAGAGGGTAAGTATATGGCATTAGGCAGAGGACTGGGCGATATTCTTTCCGAAGTAGAAGAGGCATATAAAAAAGATCTGAGCGATATTGACAGCTTTGAACTTGAAGAGAGTGGTGCACGTGTTGAAGAACTGGCAGTTGATACGATCTCTCCCAATCCTTTTCAGCCGAGAAAGCATTTTGAAGAAGAGGCACTCAAAGAGTTAAGTGAGTCGGTAAAGAAACACGGATTGCTTCAGCCTATCGTCGTGATCGAAAAAGAGAACGGTTATCTGCTTATTGCCGGGGAACGACGTCTAAGAGCACACAAACTTGCAAAGATCAATACGATCAAGGCGATCATCGCTGATGCGGATATCGATGAGTTCAGACTTCGTGAACTTGCGCTTATTGAGAATATCCAGAGAGAGAACCTGAATGCCATTGAGCTTGCCAACTCTTATGCAGAACTCATAGAAGTACATAATATTACACATGATGAACTCTCTGCCATCGTGCATAAAAGCCGATCCCAGATCACCAATACCATGCGTCTTCTGGCATTAAGTTCGTATGCAAAAGAGCAAGTCTCTACAGGAAAGATCTCTCAGGGACATGCCAAAGTACTGGTTGGACTTGATGAAAAAAAACAGAAGATCGTAATAGACAGTATTATCGGTCAGAAACTTTCTGTACGTGATGCCGAGAATATGGTGAAAACATACAAGTCAAAGAGTACACTTCCCTCAAAAAAGCCTGTCAACGCTTTACTGGAGCAGTATAGTGACGAAATAAGATCCTCCCTTCCTTTTAAACATAAAATCAAAGCAAAGAGTATAGAGATAAGCTTTGCTAATGATAGTGATATCAAAAACTTTTTATCTTTCCTGAAAAAACTATAGAAATTAACCAACATCTCATCTCCAAAATGGTAAAATAATGCGAAATTACATGAGGAGTTTTAATGCTTGACATACATTTACCATTGATGTTGTTCGTTCTTGTTTTATTTCTGACTCTTTTAGTTCTTTTAAATAATATGCTATTTCAGCCATTGCTCAAGTTCATGGATGATAGAGATGCCTCTATAGCAAAAGATTTAAAAGCAGCGAAAAGTCTCAGTGGTAATACAGATGAACTCAATGCTAAAGCAGATGAAAATATTAGCAATGCTAAGAATGAAGCTGCGACGATTAGACAGAATGCAATTGATGCTGAAAAGACATTGGCTGCAGAGAAAGTTGAAAGTAAAAAAGGTGAATTAGACAAAGAATATGCAAAATTTGTTGAAAAACTTACTTCTGACAAAGAGAGTCTTAAAGAGTCTCTTCTCTCACAAATGCCTCTTTTTAAAGAGAGCCTTAAAGCTAAGTTTAGCGAGTTATAGGAAGGATGAATATGAAAAAAATACTATTATTGTCTTTGCTTGTTGTGCCTGCTGTACTTTTGGCAAGTTCGGGTCATGGAGGGGAAGAGAGTCGTTATTTCCTTCAAACCGGTAGAGAAAATGACTTTTGGCCAAGAGTAGTTAACTTTGCTATTTTTGCTTCGATCCTCTATTATCTTCTGGCTAACCCGATCAAAAACTTTTTCAAAGACAGAAGATCAGGTATCTCAGATCAACTTAAAGAGATCGAATCAAAACTCCAGGCAGCGAAAGAGGCTGAAAAAGAGGCCCAGTCCCGTTTGGATGAGAGTGCAAAAAAAGCACAGATGATCATTGACGATGCTGAGAAAGAAGCAAAGATCATGGCAAACAAGATCGCTGAGGCAAACGTGAATGAGTTGGCGGTCATGGAAAAGCAGCTTGAAGAGAAAATGACTCTTGAAGAGAAAAAATCCGTGAGAGAAGCGATCGATGATGTCTTGAGTGAGAATATCACCAATGATGACATTTTGGTCGACGAAGCAAAAGTGGTTGATATCATCACGAAGAAGGTAGCATAATGGAAGAATTAATTGCTAAAAGATATGCAACCGCACTCTCTTCTGTAAGTAAAGATGTCAAAGAGATTGCAAATGTATTGAATGTATTGACAGAAGTGATCAATGAAGAAGAAGTAAAAAATACTTTGACTTCACCGATCGTAGCTGCTGAAAAGAAGACAGAAATGATCTTGTCAGCACTTGGAAAAGATACAGATGCAACACTTGTCAACTTTATTAAGATCCTGGGGGAGAACAAAAGACTTGATCTTATTCCTGCGATCGCAAAAGTGCTGAATGCTGATCTTCAAAAGGAGTCGAATAAATACGAAGGTGTATTGAAAAGCTCTAAGAAACTTGGTAAAGAAGAGTTAAGCAAGTTGGAAAAGACACTTGAAAAATATACAGGTTCTAAGATTAAATTGACACAGGAAAAAACGGATCTTGACGGATTGCGTGTTTCAGTTGATGATTTGGGTATTGAGGTTAACTTCTCTAAAGAGAGAGTTAAGGAACAACTAATTGATTTCATTAAGAAATCTTTATAGTTATCTAATAGTAAAGGAGAATCAGTGGCAGTAAAATTGCAAGCAGATGAGATAAGTTCAATCATCAAAGAGAGAATCGAGAACTTTGAGATTGATGTTGACATCAATGAAATAGGAAAAGTAGTAGGTATCGCAGACGGAATTACAACAGTATACGGTCTTAACAATGTTATGGCTGGAGAAGTTGTAGAATTTGAAAACGGTGCCAAAGGTCTGGTATTGAACCTTGACGAAGCAAGCGTAGGTATTGTTGTTCTTGGTACAAGTGCAGGGATCAGAGAAGGAATGAGCGTAAAAAGAGCTGGTGAACTTCTTAAAGTACCTGTAGGCGATGGTCTTATGGGTAGAGTGGTCAACTCTCTTGGTGAGCCGGTAGACGGTAAAGGTACTGTTGATGCAGCAGAACATAGATTTGTTGAAGAGAAAGCACCTGGGATCATGGCTAGAAAGTCAGTCCATGAGCCGCTTCAGACAGGTATTAAAGCAATTGATGCTCTTGTACCGGTTGGTAGAGGACAAAGAGAGCTTATCATCGGTGACAGACAGACAGGTAAGACCACATTGGCGATCGATACGATCATCAACCAAAAAGGTCAAGATGTTGTATGTATCTATGTTGCGATCGGTCAGAAACAGTCAACTGTTGCTGCAACTGTGAAGAAACTTGAAGAGCACGGTGCAATGGATTATACGATCATTGTAACAGCAGGTGCTGCTGAGTCTTCAGCGTTACAGTTCCTTGCTCCATATGCAGGTGTTACTATGGCTGAGTACTTCAGAGACAATGGTAGACACGCAGTTATCTTCTATGATGACCTTTCCAAGCATGCGGTTGCATACAGAGAGATGTCATTGATCCTTAGAAGACCTCCGGGTAGAGAGGCATATCCAGGGGATGTTTTCTATCTTCATTCAAGACTTCTTGAAAGAGCTGCTAAAGTAAATGATGAGTTGGGTGCCGGTTCAATTACTGCATTCCCTATCATTGAAACTCAGGCGGGTGATGTTGCGGCATATATCCCGACAAACGTTATTTCTATTACTGATGGTCAGATCTTCTTGGAAACTGACCTGTTCAACTCAGGTATCAGACCGGCGATCAACGTTGGGCTTTCTGTATCCAGAGTTGGTGGTGCTGCTCAAATTAAAGCAACTAAACAGGTTTCCGGAACATTGAGACTTGACCTTGCTTCATTTAGAGAGCTTCAGGCATTTGCACAGTTCGCATCTGATCTTGATGACTATACAAGAGGTCAGCTGGAGCGTGGACAGAGAATGGTAGAGGTTCTTAAACAAGGGCCTTATGCACCTGTTGCTATTGAGAAACAAGTTGTGATCATCTTTGCCGGTGCGAACGGTTACCTTGATGACATTGCTGCATCTTCAGTGACTAAATTCGAAGCTGAGCTTATGCCATTCATGGAAGCAAAATATGCAAATGTTCTAGACGCTATCAGATCTGAGAAAAAGATCTCTGATGATACTGAGACAGAATTACGTAAAGCTATCGAAGATTTCAAAGCTTCATTTGCTGAGTAAGAAAGGCTTATCATGGCTAATTTAAAAGAGATAAAGCGTAAGATCGGGAGTGTTAAGAACACTCAAAAAACCACTAACGCTATGAAGCTTGTCTCTTCTGCAAAACTGAAAAGAACAGAAGAGCTTGCTAAAAGATCCAGAGTTTATGCTGCTAAGTTGACTGAGCTGTTGAATGAAATAGCTCAGAAAATGCAAAACTCCAATGCAGAGGGTATCGATAATGTTTTCTTTAGGGATGCTTCAAATCCTAAAATGGTTGACATTGTTTTTATTACTGCGGATAAAGGTCTTTGTGGCGGTTTTAACTCACAAACGATCAAAAGAACGAGCCAGCTGATCGCTGACTATAAAGCGAAAGATGTAAAAGTACGTCTTAGAGCTGTAGGTAGAAAAGGTATCGATTATTTCAAATTCAACAATGTTGAGTTAAATAATGAAGTTATCGGACTTTCTGCAGCACCGGATTTCGCCCAGGCAGCAGAGTTCATCTCTGAAGTGGCAGAATCTTACGTGAATGGTGAAACAGACAAGATCATTTTGGTACACAACGGTTATGTGAACATGATCACTCAGGAGATCAGAGAAGATCAGGTTCTTCCGGTTGACCCGTCAACTTTGGAACTGAATGTTACGTCGACTTCTGAACTTGAAGTTGAGCCGGATGATGATGATACCCTTTTGGATGCATTGGTGAAACGGTATGTAGAGTACACGATGTACTACTCGCTTATCGATTCATTGGCAGCAGAACACTCTGCACGTATGCAGGCGATGGATGCAGCGACCAAGAATGCTAAAGAGATGGTTAAAGAGCTTAATGTTAAATATAACAAAGCTAGACAAGAAGCGATTACTACTGAACTCATTGAGATCATCAGTGGTATGGAATCAATGAAATAATTATAGGAGAAGAAATGACAGGTAAAATAGTACAAGTCTTGGGTCCCGTTCTAGATGTGGATTTTACAGACTACCTACCGGAGATCAATGAAGCGTTAGAGACAACATTCATGGTTGACGGTAAAGAGCAGAAATTGGTTTTGGAAGTAGCAGCACAACTTGGTGATAACAGAGTTAGAACAATTGCTATGGATATGAGTGAAGGTGTTGTAAGAGGTCAGGAAGTGAAAGCTACCGGTGACTCGATAAAAGTACCTGTAGGTGAAGAAGTTCTTGGACGTATCTTTAATGTTATTGGTGAAACAGTTGATGAAGCTGGTCCTTGTGATGCTAAAGAGTACTGGTCTATCCATAGAGATCCTCCTCCATTTGAAGATCAGAGTACAAAAACAGAAGTTTTTGAAACAGGTATCAAAGTCGTTGACCTTCTTGCACCATACAACAAAGGTGGAAAAGTTGGATTATTCGGTGGTGCCGGTGTCGGTAAAACCGTTATTATTATGGAACTGATCAACAACGTTGCGATGAAACACTCTGGTTATTCAGTATTTGCCGGTGTTGGTGAAAGAACACGTGAAGGTAATGACCTTTACTTTGAAATGAAAGAGTCAAACGTACTTGATAAAGTTGCACTTTGTTATGGTCAGATGTCAGAGCCTCCGGGAGCAAGAAACAGAATTGCCTTGACAGGTCTTACTATGGCTGAGTACTTCAGAGATGAAATGGGTCTTGATGTTCTTATGTTCATCGACAACATCTTTAGATTTGCACAATCAGGTTCAGAAATGTCAGCACTTCTTGGTCGTATCCCTTCTGCGGTTGGTTATCAGCCGACACTTGCAAGAGAGAT